>NZ_JAJOHP010000050.1:0-36899 GCF_021109375.1 Arthrobacter sp. AK01 | reverse complement strand
CGCCCCCCCCCCCCCCCCCCCGGGGGGGCCCCCCCCCCCCCCACCCCCCCACCACCCCCCCCCCCCCCCCCCCGTTCCCCCCCCCCCGGCGGGGCCCCCCCCCCGACTCAGTTGGGTAAAGGCGGGCTAGATCAGGCCCTGCGCCAGCATCGCGTCGGCAACCTTGACGAAGCCGCCGATGTTGGCGCCCACCACATAGTTTCCGGGCGCACCATATTCGTCCGCGGTGGCTGCGCAGCGATCATGAATGCCCACCATGATCTCGGTGAGGCGCTGTTCCGTGTGCTCAAAGGACCATGAATCGCGGCTGGCATTCTGCTGCATTTCCAGCGCAGAGGTAGCCACACCACCGGCGTTGGCAGCTTTACCCGGCCCGAACAGGATCCCGGCTTCCTGGAACACGGATACAGCGGACCGCGTGGACGGCATGTTGGCCCCCTCGGCCACAGCGATCAGTCCGTTGCTGACCAGCTTGGCGGCAGCATCGCCGTCGAGCTCGTTCTGGGTGGCGCACGGCAGCGCCACTGTGCCATTCACGTCCCACACGGACCCGCCGGCAACATGGCTGGCACCGGCGCGGCGCGCGGCATACTCGGTGAGGCGCCCGCGCTCAACTTCCTTGATCTGGCTCAGAAGTTCGACGTCGATTCCCGCCTCGTCCACGATGTAACCGGCCGAATCGGAACAGGCCACCACGGTGGCACCAAGGGCTTGCGCCTTGGCAATCGCATGGATGGCCACGTTGCCGGAACCTGAGACAACAACTCGCTGGCCGTCGAAGGACTGGCCCCGGGTCTTGAGCATCTCCTGGGCGAAGATCACGGTGCCGTAGCCGGTTGCCTCGGGGCGGACCAAGGACCCGCCCCACGAGATGCCCTTGCCGGTGAGGACTCCGGATTCGTAGCGGTTGGTGATGCGCTTGTACTGGCCAAAGAGGTAGCCGATTTCGCGGCCGCCCACGCCAATGTCGCCGGCGGGGACGTCAGTGTATTCGCCGATGTGGCGGTAGAGCTCAGTCATGAAGGACTGGCAGAAGCGCATGATTTCCGCGTCGGAACGGCCACGGGGGTCGAAGTCCGAGCCACCCTTGCCACCGCCGATGGGCATGCCTGTGAGGGCATTTTTGAAGATCTGCTCGAAGCCGAGGAACTTCACGATGCCCAGATACACCGAGGGGTGGAAGCGGAGCCCGCCCTTGTACGGGCCGAGGGCAGAGTTGAACTCCACGCGGAAGCCTCGGTTAACGTGCACGCGGCCGGCGTCGTCGGTCCATGGCACGCGGAAGATGATCTGGCGCTCGGGTTCGCAGAGGCGTTCTAAAACCGCACCCTCAAGGAACTCGGGATGACGATCGTGCACGGGACCGAGGCTTTCGAAGACCTCAGTGACGGCCTGGTGGAATTCCTTCTCCCCCGGGTTCCGCGCCAACACGGTGTCGCGGACAGCTTCGAGCCTTGAATCCATGCGTGTTCCTATCCTCAGAGCGCCGACCCGCGGCGAGACGATTAGTCCCGCCCATGGTTGCACCGAGGGACATAGGATCTCCATCCAGAGCCAATGTGACCCTCATGCCGGAGTTAACACAACTGTAGAAAATCGTTGAAAACTCAAGGAAATGCAAGGTTAACAAAAACTCACAATGTGAGGAGGATCACGTTAGGTTGGTGCCCGCTACCGCTTACGCCCGAACTTGGGAAGGTTGGGCAGGTTCGGGAGGTTGGCCAGGAGATCAGCAGCCTTAGTGGCCGCCCGCCCCACTGTGCGGCCAATCTGTTGGGGAACGGTGTCATCGGAAGCCGGGTCCAGGGTCACCGGTGTTCCACTCGCATGGACCTTTACGGCCTGGCCGATGGCGTCGGTGCGGGTGGGGGCAGCTTCAGGTGCTGCCGCGGCGGCAGGCGCCTCAGGTGCTGCCGCGGAAGACTCAGCAGCAGACGGAACAGCAGCAGACGGTACAACAGCAGAAGGCACGACGGCGGCGGGAGCCGGGGTTCCGACGTCGAACGTTTCAAGCCAACTCGCGACGCCGGCGAGTGGCTTCGGATTCAGCGCATAGAAGCGCTTCTGGCCTTGCGCGCGCATGCTGACGAGATCCGCCTCGCGGAGCACCTTCAGATGCTTGGAGATCGTGGGCTGGCTCGCAGCCAGTTCTTCCACCAGTTCGCCTACTGCTTTATCCCCAGAGCGGAGGGAGACCAGGATGTCGCGCCTGGTTGCCTCAGCTATGACGGCAAATACGTCGTCAGTCACCATGCCTCCCACCCTAGCGACATATACGCCAATTGGCATCCCTGTTTCCTGCCGCGACAGGTATGGGCCGTTGACCCCCGCGGGGGCCGATGTTACAACGGAGGCACGGTCCGTCCGGGCTCCCAGGCCCCGGCCGCCAAAAGCACGGGGTGCATGGCAATGACTGAATTTTTCCGGCGGCGTATCTTTGACATCATTGCCGCCGTATTCCTCGCCCTTTTCGTCCTCGTATGGACCACCGTCCTGGTGCGTGTCGGTACGTGGGTCCCCTCGGGAACTGCGGAGGCACCCGAACTGAACGGCGCCTTGGTCACGGCAGCGGGAGTCATGGCAACGTCGCTGAGTTCGCTCACAGCGTCAGCGCTCGGCTTCACTATTTCAGAAGTAAAACGAGACAACGCCGACGCCGGGTCGCCCAGCCCCTTGGTCAGCCCGGCAGACGTGGCCACGAGGCTCTCCGGCCGCGTGATATTCGCGATCATGGTCTATATGACCATGGGCATGCTGGTGCTGGTGCTCTGGCTGTTCAAAGGCCAGGCTTCCACGGATCTTATCGGAGCCTTCGCGCTGTCCCTGCTTGGTTGGCTCGTGGGGGCCGCCGGAGTGGTTTTCCAAACGGAAAGGACCGGACCCTAGCTTCCCCGGGTCCAGGGTCAGTCGAGCCACGGTCAGTCGAACCAGGGATCCAGGCCATACAGCGGGAAGATCTCCTTGCGTGTGGCGATGACGGTCCTGTCCACCTCGTCCGCGGGGTCGTAGCCAACCTCCCACGAGCGCCACCAGACATCCACGTCGTCGCCCATCGACTCCGGGGCCCAGACGCCGTACGTTTCCTTGACGTATGTCCGCCAGGCTTCCGGCACGGGCGTGCTGAGGGGTACCGGGCGTTGCGTCACCATTCCGATCAGGTGGCTCCAGGCGCGTGGCACAACACCGGTGACGTCGTAGCCCCCTCCGCCTGTTGCGATCCAACGGTTGTCGCAGTAGCGCGCAGCAAGGCTGGCGACGGCGGACGCCGCCTCACGTTGTCCGTCGACGCTCAGGTTGAGGTGCGTCAGGGGGTCGTCCCGATGGGAGTCGCAACCGTGTTGGCTGACGATCACCTCGGGCTGGAAGGCGCCCACGAGCTGCGGGACCACCGCGTGGAAGGCCCGTAGCCAGGCCGCGTCACCGGTGAAGGTAGGCAGCGCAACGTTGACCGCAGTCCCGGGTGCATCAGGGCCTCCTGTTTCATTGGCAAAGCCGGTGCCCGGAAAAAGCGTGAGGCCGGTTTCGTGCAGGCTGATGGTCATGACCCGGGGATCGTTCCAGAAGATACTCTGCGTCCCGTCGCCGTGGTGGGCATCGACGTCGATACTGACGATCCGCTGCACACCGCCGTCGAGCAGTCTTTGAATCGCCAGCGCGACGTCGTTGTATACGCAAAAGCCGCTGGCCCGCTCACGAGCGGCGTGGTGCATCCCGCCGCCGAAGTTCACGGCCCGGACTGCCCGGCCGGACAGGATGCTCTCAGCGGCCAGCAACGAACCACCGGCAAGGCGGGCACTGGCCTCATGCATGCCGGCAAACGCGGGATCATCCTCGGTGCCCAACCCGCGGGCTTCCTCGGGAGTGGAGGGGTCCTCGCTGACGCGGCGGACGGCCTCCACATAGCCGGCGCTGTGCACCGTGAGGAGTTCGACGTCGGTCGCCACCTTGGGTGCCTCCACCGCCACATGCTGGTGTCCGAACAGCCCCAGGGACTCGGCCAGCCGCGCCGTCAGTTCCAGCCGCTGCGGGGCCATGGGGTGACCCGGACCAAAGTTGTAGGCTGTCATGGCTGGATCCCACACCACCGTCGTTGGCAGTGCGGAGCGCGTAATGCTGGACGCTGTGGTTCCGGCCCTGGAGTTCATCCAGAACAGGCTACCCGAGGCAGGAGGGCGCTACCGCCCGGTTACGCCGCAGGAATAGTGGTTTACTACTCAGGAAAGCTTGTTTCAACCGAGGAAGAGCGCCATGTCTCAAAGCCAGTCGCGGTCCACCAGCCCGGCCAACTGGCAACCCAACCAGCAGGAGCGGGAAGGTCTCTGGATCTTCACCCGCGTGCGCGACTTCATCGACAACATTGCCAACACCTCACCTGCCCGTTTGGCGTTGACCGTCTTTGCGGTGGTGATCCTGGTGTTCACCGGTTTGCTGTCCCTCCCTGCCGCATCCTCGGATGGGACCGTCACACCATTGCACCAAGCAATGTTCACGGCCGTTTCCAGCGTCTGCGTTACCGGCCTGACCGTAGTTTCGACTGCCACGCACTGGACGTTTTTTGGCCAGCTGGTCATTCTGATTGGCATTTTCGTAGGTGGTCTTGGCACGTTGACCCTGGCCTCGTTGCTGGCCCTCATGGTGAGCAAGCGGCTGGGCGTGCGCGGCAAGCTCATCGCCCAGGAAGCAATGAACAACGCCGGCCGGCTCGGCGAGGTGGGTACTTTGCTCCGGATCGTCATCGTGACGTCCGTGGTCATCGAGGCCGCCCTTGCCCTGGCCCTGATTCCGCGCTTCATACTGCTCGGCGAGGACTTCTGGCAATCCGTGTGGCACGGTGTCTTCTACTCGATTTCCGCGTTCAACAACGCAGGCTTCACCCCGCATTCGGATGGAATCGTTCCCTACGAAACCGACCTCTGGATCCTCATCCCGCTGATGCTGGGGGTTTTCCTCGGCAGCCTCGGCTTCCCCGTTGTGATGGTGCTCCAGCAGAACGGGCTCAACTGGAAAAAGTGGAACCTCCACACCAAGCTCACCATCCAGGTCTCCTTCATCCTGCTCGCAGCTGGAACCATCCTGTGGGCCTTGATGGAGTGGGACAACGTGCGGACCATCGCCCACATGGACTTGGGCGACAAAATCACCCACTCGCTCTTTGCCTCTGTCATGACCCGATCCGGCGGCTTCAACCTCGTGGACCAGAACCACATGGAATCCACCACGATGCTCCTGACCGATGCCCTCATGTTCGCAGGCGGTGGCTCCGCTTCCACCGCCGGCGGCATCAAGGTGACCACCATCGCCGTCATGTTCCTGGCCATCATGGCCGAAGCCCGCGGTGACGCCGATGTGAAGGTCTACGGCCGCACCATTCCCCAGGGCACCATGCGCGTAGCTATCTCGGTGATCGTCGCCGGAGCCACCCTGGTGTCCGTGGCCGCGTTCCTGCTGCTCTCGATCAGCGGTGCCTCACTGGACCGGGTGCTCTTCGAATCAATTTCCGCCTTTGCCACCGTGGGACTGAGCACCAACCTCAGTGCCGAGCTGCCGCCGTCGGGCGTGTATGTCCTCACTGTTTTGATGTTCGCCGGCCGCGTCGGCACCGTCACCCTTGCTGCCGGACTGGCCCTGCGCCAACGCAGCCAGCTGTACCACTACCCGGAAGAGAGGCCAATCATTGGCTAGTACCACGGGGGCTGCCAACCGCCCCGCACACAACGCACCAGTACTGGTCATTGGGCTTGGCCGATTCGGGTCTGCGACCGCCGAGCAGCTGGTCAAGCAGGGCCGCGAAGTCCTCGCCATCGAACGCGACCGCACCCTCGTCCAGAAATGGGCGCCCGTTCTGACGCACGTAGTAGAGGCCGACGCCACCAATATCGATGCCCTGCGCCAGCTCGGTGCCCAGGAGTTCAGCTCTGCCGTGGTTGGTGTGGGCACGTCCATCGAATCCTCGGTGCTCATCACCGTGAACCTGGTGGACCTCGGCATCCAGCACTTGTGGGTCAAAGCCATCACGCCCTCGCACGGCAAGATCCTCACCCGGATCGGCGCCAACCACGTGATCTACCCCGAGGCTGACGCCGGCGTCCGTGCCGCCCACCTGGTGTCCGGGCGAATGCTGGACTTCATCGAGTTCGACGACGACTACGCAATCGTCAAGATGTACCCGCCCAAGGAAACAGTGGGCTTCACGTTGGAAGAATCCAAGGTCCGTTCCAAGTACGGCGTGACCATTGTGGGTGTGAAAACCCCGGGCGAGGACTTCACCTATGCCCGGCCGGAAACCAAAGTGTCCGGCCACGACATGTTGATCGTGTCCGGACACGTGGACCTGCTGGAGCGCTTCGCAGCGCGACCGTAACCGGATGGAGTTTTTGTACAGTTAACGCCCTTTAGACGCGCTCTTAGGGGCGTTAGCTGTACAAAAACTCCGAGGTTAGCCGAGCTGCTTGGTGATCTCTGCAGCCCTGGCGGCAGCCGCGCGGGCGCCGTCCGCGATGATCCTGGGGATCCCGCCGTCGTCAAAGGCGGCAATTGCGCGTTCCGTGGTGCCCTTGGGGCTGGTGACGGCGATGCGAAGGGCGGTGGGATCTGCTCCCGGTTCGGCCAACATGAAGCCTGCGCCCGCCACGGTTTCCCGGGCCAACATGACGGACAACTCCTGGTCCAAGCCGAGTTCGACGCCGGCCGCAGCCATGGCCTCGGCCAGATAGAACGCGTAGGCCGGGCCGGAGCCGCTGATGGCGGACAGCGCGTCCACCTGCTCTTCAGGAATCTCGACCACCGTGCCGGCACCCGCCAGCGCCTTCTTTGCTTTATCGAGCTGCTCAGGCGTGCAGTGCGTGCCCGGGGAGACGGAAATGACGCCGCGGCCCAGCCTTGCCGGCGTATTGGGCATGGTGCGGATCACCGGCTGACCGTCCGGCAGCGCTGCTTCCAGCTGGGTGATGGAGACCGCTGCAGCAACGCTGACCACAAGGGTGTCCTTCGCCAGTGCCGGACTGATCTCCCGTGCCAGGTCCAGGATGCCCACCGGCTTGACGCCCAGGATGACCATGCTGGAGCCCTTGGTGGCCAGCTTGTTGTTGTCCGGCTCCTCCTCGCCCGCGATGGCCATGACGTGATGGCGCTGCGCCAGTTCGTCAGCGCGTTCTGCCCGGCGGACAGTGGCGACAATGTCGGACGGGTCCGTCCCGGCGGCAATCAGACCGCCCAGGATTGCCTCGTTCATGGATCCACAGCCAAGGAATGCGATTCGGTTGCTCATTGCTCCATCATTGCAGTTGGCCTTGGACGGGGTCTAACGGGTTCCGGATTCCCAGCTTGTTCCCAAGGTTATTGCAGGCAGCACTCATTCTTGGTCCGTAACTTAGTAGTTACCTCATTGAGGGTGCGAGTGATGAGGCGGGCATGGGGATGTCCGCCAGCAGCACCGGTGGCCGGGCGGGTTTTCCCCCATTTCCCGATTCGGCCGCCGGTGCTTTCGCTTTTAAGCCGCAGCCCCGCTAAATCCCGCAGTCGCCCGCCTGACGAGCCGCTGTAGGGCACGCCAGGCGAACAAGCACAGGAACAGCGCTCGACGCCGTTAGTTGTCCACGCTTCGAAGCAGCGGGACGCTGAGGTGCTGCTTCGCGAAACGCAGGGTTTCCGCAAGCATTTCCTCACGTTCCCCCGCCACTTTCGCCTTGCGGGTGGAAATCTCGGCCACCACAACACCGTCAAAACCACTGGATGCCAAATGCTGGAGGGCATCCGCACATTGCTGCGTTCCGGTACCGGGCACCAGGTGCTCGTCCTTGCCGGAACCCGAGCCGTCGGTGAGGTGGACGTGGCGGAGCTTGCTTCCCAAGGCCTTGATGGCTTCCAAACTGTTGGCCCCGGCAGTGGCCGCGTGCGAGAAGTCCCACGTGACGTCGTCGTAATCCTGCCCCAGCGGATCCCAGTGCGGCAGGTAAGCCACAGCTTCCCTGCCGCGGACACGCCACGGGTACATGTTTTCCACGGCGATATGGACCTGGTACATCGCCGCTATCTCCCGGACGCCTTCCACGAAGTTCTCGGCGTAGTTGGACTGCCAGCGGAACGGCGGATGGACCACCACAGTGTCGCAACCGACGTCTGCGGCCATCTGGCAAGACTTCTCGATCTTGTTCCACGCCGTACCCCAAACTTGCTGGGTCAGCAGCAGGGTGGGCGCGTGGATGGACACGATTTCCTGGTGGTAGCGGTGGCTCAACTGGATCAGGGCATCAGGGTTCTGGCTCACCGCGTTATTGGTGACCATCACCTCCACGCCCTCGTAGCCCAGGTCCTGCGCCACGGCAAAGGCGTCATGGACGCTCAGGGGGTAGACGGACGCGCTGGACAGCGCTACAGGGATCTGGCGGTCATTCACTTCAGGTTCGACGTCGTTGCTCATCTCAGGAGGCCAGCCCGCCTGCCACGGGGGCTGGGATTGGTGCAGGGGCCGGGGTGTTTACAGGGACAGGAAAGTCATGGACATGGGGCTGGTTTTCGTCAGTGTCCGCCGCCTTGCCCGCTTTCTTCTTGGACTTGTCCTTCTTTCGTTTGCCCACATGCGGAGCGGGATCGAGGGCCTCTTCGAAAACCAACTGGTCAAGCCGGCGCAGGATAAGGCCCTCCCGCAGTGCCCAGGGACAAATTTCCATCTTGGGGAATTCAAAAAGCTCAAGGGCTGCTTCGGCAACCAGGGCACCTGCCAACAACTGGCGGGCACGGGCATCCGAAACGCCCGGAAGGTACAAACGGTCCTCCACCGTCATGGCGGAAATGCGCTGGGCCCAGAGTCCCAGGTCCGCCGCGTGGAGTTCACGCTTGACGTACGGGCCTGCACCGCTTGGGGCAGCGCCTGCAATCCGGGCCAGGGAGCGGAAGGTCTTGGAGGTGCCGGCCACCAGGTTGGCGCGGCCCAACTCGTGGAAGTTCCGCACCACCGGCTTCAGCGTCGAGCGGATGTAACGCCGCAATTCCTTGACGCTCTTGGCAGTGGGGGGATCGTCATGGAGCCAGTCCCGCGTCAGACGGCTGGCACCAAGGGGCACGGAGGTGGCGAACTCAGGGAGTTCATCCGTTCCGTACGCCATTTCAAACGAGCCACCCCCGATGTCCAGGTCGAGGATGGGACCTGCGCCCCATCCGTACCAACGGCGGACGGCGAAGAAAGTCATGGATGCTTCTTCGCTGCCAGTGAGTTCCTGGAGGGTCACCGTGGTTTCGTGCTTGACGCGGGCCAGGACTTCCGGGCCGTTGGTTGCTTCGCGGATCGCCGACGTACAGAAAGCCAGGAGATCCTCGGCCTTGTGGCTGGCGGCGAACTCCCAGGCTTCCAGGACGAACTCAATGAGCTCGTGCTGGCCGGCGTCGTTGATGTTGCCGTCACCATCGAGGTATTGCACCAACGACAACGGACGTTTATGGGATGCGAAGGCCACCGGACGCGCGCCCGGGTGAGCATCCACAAGGAGCAGATGGACGGTGTTGGAACCGATGTCGAGAACGCCAAGACGCATTCTGCCATTATTCACCGATTCGAAGCCCGTGAAGCAACCTGGTGACGACGTTTCGCTGACGGGATGGTGTCCGGCAGCCTGGGCGACCGCTATTCCGCGGGCTCCCCTGCTTCGTCTGCGCGCTTGAAGTCGCGGCGGATGTTCGCGATGCCCTCGGGATCGATTTCGAAGCCGAACTCACTGCCCGGGTTGATGACCATACCCAGTTCATCCCCGATGTTGCCCAGGATCGCCGACCCCATGGTGCCCAGCACGTGAGGGGCAGCGTCGAGGAACCGCTCGTCCACTCGGCTCGGGTGGCTGAAGACCGCAAGGACGGGCTGGCCATCGGCGTTGGAAAGTACCAGCGGCTCAACGGAGGAATCCGGGCCATCCACGGCTTCTGAGCTGACGAGGTAGACCTCGTTGTTCAGGAAGGCAAGGATGACGTCCACCGGGTTCGCGTCCGGCTGTTCGGCCGAGGCGAGCTTTGCCTCGAGGTCGTTCAAGGGTTCGTTATCCGGTGAAACCGTCTGTTCAGTCATGGTTCTACTCGACCACGATGAAGGCCGGGACGCAATTCGCCATTGCTGTCCCGGCCTTCAGTGAAGCTACTTCTTGGCTGTGGCCTTCCTGGCTGGCGCCTTGCGTGTAGTGGTCCTCTTGACCGGCCCCTTGGCCCGCTTTTCGGCCAAAAGCTCGACGGCGCGTTCCCGGGTCAGCTCCTCCAGCGAGGTTGAACGAGGGACAGTGATGTTGGTGATGCCATCTGTGATGTATGGGCCGAAGCGGCCCTCCTTCACCACGATGTTCTTTTCCGAGACCGGGTCCGGGCCGAACTCGGCCAACGGCGGTACGGCCGCACGGGCGCCACGCTGCTTGGGCTGCGAGTAGATCTCCAGTGCCTGCTCAAGAGTGATCGTGAAGATTTCCTCTTCCGACCCGATGGAACGCGAATCCGTGCCCTTCTTCAGGTACGGACCGAAACGGCCGTTCTGCACGGTGATGGGGTTGCCCTCGGCGTCCTCACCCAGGACCCTGGGCAGGCTCATGAGCTGCAGTGCCTCATCCAAGGTCACCGTGTCCACGGTCATGGACTTGAACAGCGAACCGGTGCGCGGTTTGGCCTTGACGGGCTTCTTTGGCGGCTTCGGCTTGCCGTTCTTGTAATACTCAACCGGCTGGTTGGCCAGCTGTTCCTCGGTCATCTCCGGGATGATCTCGGTGACATAGGCTCCGTAGCGGCCGTTCTTGGCAACCACGGTATGGCCGGTGTGCGGATCCGTTCCCAGGACCCGTTCTTCCGGGGCAGCAGTCTCCATCAGCTCAATGGCCTTGGCGGCCGTGAGCTCATCCGGTGCGAGTTCCTCGGGGACGTTCGCCCGTGAGGACTCAACTACCTCACCGGTTTTTTCGTCGATCGTGGGGATCGAGCTTTCCAGATATGGGCCGAACTTGCCCACGCGGAGGGTGATGCCTTCGGCGATGGGCACGGAGTTGATCTCGCGGGCATCGATTTCGCCCAGGTTGTTCACGATGCTCAGCAGGCCGGGGTCAGCGTCTTCACCGTAGTAGAAGTGCTTGAGCCAGGCAGCGCCTACGGCCTGGCCGTTGGCGATCTTATCCAGGTCGCCTTCCATGTCAGCCGTAAACTCGTAGTCCACGTAATCGGTGAAGTGCTGCTCCAGCAATCGGATGACGGAGAACGCGATCCAGCTCGGAACCAGGGCAGAACCCTGTTTCCGGACGTAGCCGCGGTCCTGGATGGTAGAGATCGTGGAGGCATAGGTGGACGGACGGCCAATGCCCCGTTTTTCCAGTTCCGCGGTCAGCGATGCTTCGGTGTACCGCGGCGGGGGTGACGTTTCGTGGCCTACAGCCAGGATCTCCGATGCCGTCAGGGAATCACCCTTGGCAACGTTGGGCAGGCGCCGGGCTTCATCCGATTCCTCGTCGCCACGGCTCTCGTCCTTGCCCTCTTCGTAGGCGGCAAGGAAGCCGGGGAAGGTGATGACCGTACCTGAAGCCGAGAACTCGGCGTCGCGTCCGTCGGAAGCAACCGCACCGAGGCGGATGGTGGCAGTGGAGCCCTTGGCATCGGCCATCTGCGAGGCGACTGTGCGCTTCCAGATGAGCTCATACAGCCGGAACTCGTCGCCGCTCAGCTGCTTGGCAACCTGCGCAGGCGTGCGGAAGGAGTCCCCAGCGGGACGGATGGCTTCGTGCGCTTCCTGCGCGTTGGCGGCCTTGTTGGCGTACACGCGGGGGCTTTGGGGCACATATTCGGGGCCGTAGAGCTCGGCGGCCTGGCGACGGGATGCCGTGAGGGCTTCATCGCTCAACGCCGATGAGTCGGTACGCATATAAGTGATGTAGCCGTTTTCATACAGGCGCTGGGCTACCTGCATGGTGCTCTTGGAGGAGAAGCGGAGCTTACGGCCGGCTTCCTGCTGCAGCGTCGACGTGGTGAATGGTGCGGCAGGCCGGCGGGTGTACGGCTTGGTGTCTACGGACCGGACACGGAAATCAGCGTTTTCCAGGCCGGCAGCCAAGGAGGTGGCGAGTTCTTCGTTGAGGTGCACCACGGTGGACGAGGTGAGCTGTCCGTTGTCGTTGAAGTCCCTGCCACTGGCAACCTTGGACCCATCCACAGCGGCGAGCTTGGCTTTGAACGAGCCCGAGTCTGAACCGAACTGGCCGGTGAGGTCCCAATAGGACGCTGCCCGGAAGGCCATGCGCTCACGTTCGCGGTCCACCACCATGCGGGTCACCACGGACTGCACGCGGCCTGCCGAGAGCCCACGGGCAACCTTGCGCCACAGGACAGGAGAGATCTCGTAGC
Source organism: Arthrobacter sp. AK01 (assembly GCF_021109375.1). Classification (NCBI taxonomy): domain Bacteria; kingdom Bacillati; phylum Actinomycetota; class Actinomycetes; order Micrococcales; family Micrococcaceae; genus Arthrobacter; species Arthrobacter sp. AK01. Next base: position 24,548 of record NZ_JAJOHP010000050.1, on the reverse strand, counting down.
CGTACAGGCGGTCGAGGATGCGGCGGGTTTCCTGGGCATCCACCAAAGCGGTGTCCACATCGCGCAGGTTGTCCATGGCGCGGTGGATGGCTTCCTTGGTGATTTCACCAAAGGTCATGCGGTAAACGGGAACCTTGGGCTTCAGGACCTCCAGGAGGTGCCACGCGATGGCTTCACCTTCGCGGTCCCCATCGGTTGCGAGATAGAGCGCGTCGGCGTCTTTCAGCTGGGCCTTGAGCTCGGCAACCTTTTTCTTCTTGTCCGGGGAAACAACGTAGTACGGCTTGAAGTCGTTTTCGATGTCGACGGCGAACTTGCCCAGCGAGGTCTTCTTCAGTTCTGCAGGGAGATCGGACGGCTGCGGGAGGTCCCGGATGTGGCCGATGGAAGCCTCAACGATGAAGCCTTCCCCAAGGTACTTGGCGATGGTCTTACTCTTCGCGGGAGACTCCACGATCACGAGTTTCTTGCCGGTTTTTGCCTTGCTGGGCACGGTGCTCCTACAGAAAAAATGTGTAATTGGGCTGGTGCCCATATTGGCCTAGTTCACCATAGTTTGCAGAATCCTGCGTTTTGGTACGGAAACCAGGGCGGTCATTCGGTGGTTGTGTGGGCCCCTATTGCCCGGGTGCCACGCGGTCATCCGGGATCATTGACCATAAGGTTGCCACACGTTCAGCACCCTCCGGTATATGGGTTGGATCGTCGAGTTCGTATTCCCGCACAACCTCTCGGATCCTGTCCGCAAGTTCCTTGCGTTGAGGGTTGGTGAGGTACAGCAGGTTGCTTGAGAGGACCACCGATACCGGTTCCTCTCCCCCTTCACCTCGCTGCCGGCGTTCTCCCCGGGCTCTGGCGAAGGCCGACGCCCTTCGGCGGAAGGCATCGAGCTCCAGGTCAACCACGGCAATCTCGGGGCTAGCGACACTGCCGCCCGAGATGGTGAAGTCCGTTCCGGCCGCTTTCCAACGCCGTTCGCGGGCATCTCCGGCATTTTCGGCCGGGGCCACGATCCCCCACTTCTGGAGGGCCCGGAGGTGGTAGCTCATGGCGCTGGGGGTCAGGCCCGTACGGGCAGCGAGTTCCGTTGCTGTGTGGCTCACCTGAGTGGCATAGAGCTCGGAGATAACCTCGATGCGGGCAGCGTGCGCCAAGGCACGGATGGCCTTGGGATCGGTGATCTCAACCGTCTTCTCGGCCCGCTTCCGCCGCGGAACGTCGCCTGACGCCTGGGATGTCTCGTTGTTCGCAATCACTTCATCAGTGTAGTCAGGGTCACTTGCGGGCGGGCGGGCGTTGATTGCCGACGGCATCGCGTCGCTGCTCATTCGCTGCTCATTCGCTGATCCGCGCAGGATCCGGAAGCAGGAAGCCGTCCAATACCAGGTTGGTGACGTCCCGGATCAGTCCTTCCCGGAAAGCATCCTCGTCGAAGTCCTCTCCGCCACCCAGTAGAGACACCAAGGCCGAGGCGATCTGCCGGACCGACAACTGTCCATCGCAGGCCGAGATGAAGCCAGCGAGTTCGGTGCTGAGCAAATTGGTCCGGCGAAGACCCGCTCCCTGCCGCAGGAGGATGACCCCGGGGTGGGCGGCTCCGGGACGCTGATGCCGTTCCTCGGTGACGTCCTCCGCCACCAGCAGATGCGCTTCAGGTATCGGATTGGCCGCTACCCAATCGGCCAGTTCCATGGCAGCACCCAAATGCGGTCCGATGGGCTGCTGGATGGGATAAGTGATCTCCTCGAAGCGGCTGATGACGGGCTCGTGACCGGATGCGGGGCGGCGAAGCCAGATCATTCCGAAGCCCACGCCTTCCACGTTCCTGGACGCGAAGTCGTCAAGATAGGCGGCGTATGAGTCCTTGTACTGCTCGCGTTCGCGGTTCTGCGATGCGTCCTGCAGCCAGGTTTCAGCGTATTGCCCGGGATCAACCTGCTCCCGCTGAATGAACCAGACGTCCAGGCCTGAATCATGGAGCCACTCCCTGGGACGGTCTTTCCAGTCAGTTCCAGCAGCGACTTCCCAGTTTCCGAGCATCTGGGCCGTGCCCCCGGGTTCGAGTACGCCAGCTAGGGACTGCACCAAGGAAGCCACGATGCCATCACCCGGGAGTCCGCCGTCACGGTAAGTGAACTGGTCCGACGACGATTCCCCACCAGTGCGGGGCGTAATCACGAAGGGAGGATTGGAGACCACGAGGCCAAACTCTTCGCCTGCCACCGGTTCCAGGAGCGAACCCAGGCGCAAGCTCACACGACTCTCCAAACTGCGCGGATCCAGGTCAAGCTCCGCCGCGTTCAACAGCAGGTTGAAGCGGGTGAACGCCAGTGCCCGCTCAGAAATGTCAGTGGCCGTCACATGCTCGCAGTGGTGCAGGAGGTGGAACGTTTGGATGCCGCAACCAGTCCCCAGGTCCAAGGCGCGCTTGGTGTGCTGCCTGAACGTGGTTTGGACGAGCGTTGTGGACGCACGCCCGATGCCAAGGACGTGATCGTGTCGCAGCACTCCCGGCTGCTGGTGGGCTGCGAGGTCGCTGGCGACCCAGAGCTCCGCACCGCCGCTGCCATCGGCGTTGGCCTCCCAGCCGTAGGGACGCAAGTCCACTTTGCCCCGGACGACCCCGGATTCGATACTCACCAAGCCCAAGTCCACCAGCCCTTGCGCCCGGATCCCCGGCAAGGCCGAGTCCACCTCTGCGACAGGCTGCGGGACGGCGAGCAACCAGAGACGGACAACCACAGTCAGGGCCCGCACGGCAGGATCGTGGGAATCCGTCAACCGCTCAGTGGCCAGGAGCGCAGGGACCACTTGGTCCCTGCTGAGCGCCGCGGAGGCAGACTCCCCCAGAAGGCCAGCAACGCCGTCCACGGTGTAGGAGATGGCACGAAGGTCCCCGGCAAGCACCGGGAGAAGCTCGGGCTGGTCGCTTCGGGGGGCATCGTCAATGGTGCCGGCGGTAAACAAGAAAGCTGTGTCAGTCACCTTGCAAGTGTAGGTGCGGTCCAACAGGCAAGCCGGTCCCCCGTGGAACTATGTGGACAAACGCCCCGTCCGGAACCCGGTAGCGTGGAATCATGCTCAACTTCTCCTCCACAAGGCGCCGTGCGTGCCTTGTTGCCATTACCGCCGGGGCCCTGCTGGGAGTCAGTGCCTGCCAGGCCCCGGTCAATATCGCAGATGCAGACGTTCCGGCGTGGAAGGACAAGGTCCTTCCGGCAGCGAACGGTGTGGTCCTGGAGGACTCCGGCAAGATCCTGAACCGGGATGAGCTGGTGAAGGAAGCACCCGGCGTGACTGCCGGAACGTACACGCTCACCATGGCCTGCGATGGCGGCGGCAAGGCTTACTTCGCCGTCTCCTCGGGCGGAAACAAGATCACGGACGCCGCCGCAGCCTGCAATGGCAACCTCGATGTGGTGAAGATCAAAGTGCCCGGCACGGGCGCCCTCAGCATCTCGACGAGCAGCGTCGATGCACCGCTGATCTACGCCTACCACCTCGTTCCGGCAGCCAGCTAGACCCGCACCGGAACCTCCCGCTGACAGCCCTTCAGCCAGCGGCTGCACCGGCGTAAAGTCAGTGCATGGGCAGCAAGGCAGCTGGCTCGGTGATGCCACAGCGGCTGGCGAGGGCCGCCGTCGTACTTCTCGTTGTCCTGTGCGGCAGCGTGGCCGGCTGCGAATATACCTACGAGGACGGCGGCAGGCCAGAGGCCAGCCCCACTTCCACAGCCGGAAATGTTGCCCTCCCGCCCGATCCGGCGCTGGAAGAAACTGTCACAGGCGAAGCTCTGGAGGAGTGGGCCAAGGCTGCCCTGCCCGAATCGCAGGGGCAGTCGTTCTACTCAAGCAGCGGCTACCTCAACCCCGGTGAGTCCAAATCCGAGCAAACAGTTCAGTTGCCCGGAGGAACATATGCGGTGACGCTGGCATGCCGGGGCACCCGGCGCGTGACATTCGCTGTCCGGCTGAACGACGTGGCTCTCGTGGACCTGACTCTGGGGTGCGCGAATGCGCGGGTGAGCGTGGTTCAACTGGACAAGGATGCCATCTTGTCCATCACGGTCGGGTCCAGGTCGGACGCCAACTTCGCCTACAGGGTGAGCAGGCTCTGAGGCTGCTAAGCGGCCTCGCAGCCTCCGGGGCACCGCAGTGTTTCCGGGCTGGAAGCACATTCAGCACAGTAGAGGGTCAAGGTGCGGCAGCTGAGGTTGGAGCAGTTCTCGAACTTGTTGGTGGGAGCGGCGCAGCGGACGCACTCACCGATGGTCTTGGCGTCCTCGCTGAATTCCACGTGCATGCGCTTGTCGAAGACATAAAGGGAACCCTCCCACAGGCCCTTGTCCTTGAACGTTTCGCCGTAGCGGACAATCCCGCCGTCCAGCTGGTAGACCTCTTTGAAGCCTCGGTTGACCATCAGGCTGGACAACACTTCGCAGCGGATGCCACCGGTGCAGTACGTGACAACGGGTTTGTCCTTGAGGTCGTCGTACTTGCCCGAATCGAGTTCCTTGATGAAGTCATGGGTCGTGTCGACGTCCGGAACGATCGCATCCTTGAACTTGCCGATTTGGGCTTCGAACGCATTGCGGCCGTCGAAGAACACGACGTCTTCACCGCTGGATTTCCTGGCCTCCACCAGCGCGTGGAGTTCCTCTGGCTGAAGGTGCCTACCGCCGCCAACTACTCCGTTGGCATCGACCTTGAGTTCACCGGGAGCACCGAATGACACGATCTCATCGCGGACCTTGACACTGAGGCGCGGGAAGTCGGCGGCGCCACCGTCTGACCATTTGAAGTCGATTCCGTGGAAACCCTTGTATTCACGGGTGGTTTTCACGTACTGCTTCATGTTGTTCAGCTCGCCGCCCACCGTGGCGTTAATGCCGTCCTTCGAAATGAGGATCCGACCGGTGAGGCCAAGTTTTTCGCACAGGGCGCGCTGCCACAGACGCACGGCGTCGGGGTCGGCGATCGGGGTAAAGCCATAGAAGAGCACAATTCTGTTTAAAGCCACTATTCAAGGGTACTTGGTGCAGTAAAATCGCCCGCTGCCGTCGCTTCCGGCTTCAGCACATGAGAAGAAGTCACAATTCCATAAGCAACGATTCCCGGGCTGATCCGGCTCTGTTGCTTCATAGTGCACTGGCATACTCTCTCTACATGAGTCCAGACGCCTTGGTTGAAGATATTGCGCACCTCTTGGAAGTCTGGGTAGCCGGCTGGTCCGGCTGCCGCGGCTATGAATCACGCCTGGAGGGCCGCTTCCCTGCTGCATTTCGCGCCGATAAAACCGGTGATTGGGAGTATTTTGCCCATGATCCCTCGGACGAAGAGTTCACCGCTCTGGCTGGCAAGACCACAGAAGCCCCCACCAGGATCCTGACAGTCCTCACCAACGACGTCCAAAGGTACAAGTACCTGGCTGAACAGCACGGGCTGACCGTGACGTCGGCGTCGCAAACCATGATGATCGTGGACATGGAAACCCAGGATTCCGAGGATCCGTGGCTGCCCGACGACGACCTTGAACTGGCCACCTCCGAATCCAACGGAGTCCACTACGCCGTGGTCCATTCCGGCGAGCAGGTGGCTGCCAGCGGCCGGGTTTTCGTGGTGGACCGTACCGCCGTCTTCGACAAGATCGTCACCGAACCGGACTTCCAACGCCGTGGGCTGGGAAGCTTCATCATGAAGGCCCTCGCCGCCCAAGCGTTCTCGCATGATGTGGAGAACGGGCTCTTGCTGGCATCCCTTGACGGCCAGAAGCTTTACTCCCACCTTGGCTGGGACGTCGTGGGCCACGTGCTCATGATGTCCGGCAGCGGCGCTGAAGGGTCCGACCTTTCCGGGGCGTAACTTCTCGGCTGACGGCTGATTGAGCCAGGTTCGACGGCGGCGCCCCCGGGTGCCGCCGTCGGCATGCCCGCACAGTGACAGAATGATTCGGTGGCTGCACCTCATTCATTGATCTCCCTGCTGGGCCGGACGCCGGACCCGGAGCAGCTGCGCCATGTCCACACCATCCCTGCCAGAAAAGCCGTCAACGAGCCGTGGCCGGGCTGGGTGCATCCCGACGTCGTGGCAGCCTATGGAACCTTGGGGATCCACGAACCGTACCGGCACCAGATCCAGGCCGCCGACCTCGCCCACTCGGGCCAGCACGTGGTCATCGCCACCGGGACAGCTTCGGGTAAGTCGCTCGCCTACCAGTTGCCTGCCTTGGACGCGATACACCGCTCCGAACTGCGGGTCCTGTCCGATCCCGGGAAGATCCACGACGACGGTGCCGTCACCCTCTATCTGTCGCCCACCAAGGCCCTGGCCGCTGACCAGCTTGCAGCGATCCGCGCGTTGAAGCTGCCCACAGTTCGTGCAGAAACATACGACGGCGACACCGACGTTGCGTCGCGCCGCTGGATCCGTGATCACGCGAACTTCATCCTGGCCAACCCGGACATGCTGCACTTCGGTATCCTGCCCAACCACACCTGGTGGGCAAAGTTCTTCCGGCGGCTGCGCTACGTCATCGTGGATGAAGCCCACAGCTACCGCGGTGTCTTCGGCTCCCACGTCGCCAATCTGATGCGCCGCCTCCGACGGATCTGCGCCTACTACGGAGCGGGAAACACCTTCCCCGAGCCTGTGTTCATTGCGGCATCCGCCACGGCCTCCGACCCCGGAGTTTCCTTCGGACGGCTCATCGGCGCTCCAGTGAGGGAAGTATCCGAAGACTGCTCTCCCCACGGCTCCACCACAGTGGCCTTCTGGGAGCCGGCGCTCACGGACCTCAAAGGCGAGAACGGAGCCAAACAGCGACGGACCGCCGTAGCCGAAACAGCGGACATCCTGGCCAACCTCGTTTCCTCCCGCGTGCGGACCATCGCGTTCATCAAGTCGCGTCGCGGCGCCGAGTCCATTGCTTCGATCACCAAGAGACTGTTGGACGAGGTGGACCCCAGCCTGCCGGGGCGGGTGGCCGCCTACAGATCCGGGTACTTGCCCGAAGAACGGCGTGCCTTGGAGCAAGCATTGCGGTCCGGGCAGTTGCTGGGGGTCGCCAGCACGTCTGCCCTGGAACTGGGCATCGACATTTCGGGGCTCGATGCAGTGCTGGTGGCTGGATGGCCGGGCACCCGCGCTTCCCTGTTCCAGCAGATTGGACGGGCAGGACGGGCCGGACAGGATGCCATTGCGGCCTTTGTGGCCAGCGACGACCCGTTGGACACGTATCTGGTCAACCATCCCGAGGCCATCTTTGATGTGTCCGTGGAAGCCACCGTGTTTGATCCCGGTAATCCCTACGTCCTCGGTCCGCACTTGTGTGCGGCCGCGGCGGAGTTGCCGATCGGTCCTGCCGAGCTTGAACTCTTCGGTCCAACAGCCGAAGGCCTTCTCGATCGGCTGGTGGTTCAGGGATACCTCCGAAAGCGGCCCGCCGGATGGTTTTGGACACATCCGGAGAGCGCCGCAGGCATGGTAAACCTCCGGGCCGACGGAGGCGGGCCTGTCAGCATCGTCGATGCCGAGACCGGGTCCCTCCTGGGAACCATGGACTCGCCACAAACCCACTACCAGGCCCATACGGGTGCCATCTACGTGCACCAGGGCGAGAGCTACCTTGTGGAGGACCTGAACGAAACCGACCATTGCGTCATGGTGCGGCGCGTCAACCCCGATTTCTACACCACGGCCCGGGACGTGACCCAGATCGAGGTCCTCGAAACATCCCGTTCGGTGCAGTGGGGCGACATCACCGTGCATTTCGGCGACGTCAAAGTGACTACGCAAGTTGTCTCCTTTCAGCGGAAGGCACTGATCTCAAATGAGATCCTTGGCGAGGAGCCCCTCGAACTGGGGGCCCGCGATCTGTTTACCAAGGCCGTCTGGTTTGTGGTGGACAACCGCTCGCTTCACGGAGCCGGCCTGGTGGAAGCGGAATTTCCCGGGGCGCTGCATGCGGCCGAACATGCGGCCATCGGGCTCCTTCCTTTGGTGGCATCAAGCGACCGCTGGGACATCGGAGGGGTTTCCACCGCCCTGCACGCCGACACCGGTGTGCCCACGATCTTCGTGTACGACGGCCATCCAGGCGGCGCTGGATTCGCAGAGCGGGGCTTTGACAAGGCCAAGATCTGGCTGACCGCCACGAGGGAGGCCATCAAAGCATGTGAGTGTGAAAACGGCTGCCCGTCTTGTGTGCAATCCCCTAAGTGCGGCAACAAGAACAACCCGCTGGACAAGGCAGCCGCCATCACATTGCTGGGAGTCCTGTTGAAGGACGCCGTCTAAGGACGGCCCCGCCCAGGCAGAAGAGCCAGCGCCCGCAGCCTACGGGGGTGGTCCCGCCCGCGCCCGGCCGGTGGCAACTCCCCAGTCCAAGGGGTGGTCCAACTCGACACCGACTTCCACCACGTTCCCTCCGACCACGGTGCAGGAAGTCAGGGTTGCATCGTGGCGCCCGGCCACGTCCGACGCCACCGCACACGGATCTCCCGATGTGAGGCCCCGCGCGGCATCTGCGGCAGCAAGAGCCGCGAGGTCAGCCGCCGATGCGGCCCGGGACGCCAGCACCCCTGCCTGCGCCAGGAGGAGCACTCCAACGAGCAATGCCATCACGACTGCTCCCAAGGTCAGGGCAAGAACCGTTCCCGCCCCGCTCTCATGATGGGAACGTATCGGGGACGGCATCACGGGACACCTGACCCGATGGCGGGTTCGGCACCGGCGGATTCGGCACGGGCTGAAGCCGACGCTGACAGTGTCCACGGGATCAGTGGGCCCAGGGCACCACCAACGGGCGACGAGGCTGTCACTGTGAGCCAGACGCCGTCGTCGACCAGCGACGAACTAACGCCCTCCCCGGCAAGCCTCCGGACAATCCCATCTACCGAGGCCGCTGTTTCGCCCCGGGCCGATGCCCGCGCTCCCGCCCTGGCGGCCTCCTCCAGCCGCAGTTGAGTGATGCCCGCAGCGCCGCCTGCCAGCAGGAAGGCCAGAAGCAGCATCACGGCAGGCAAAGCGACGGCAAATTCAGCAGTGACAGCGCCCCGATCCTGCTTGCTCCAGGACGCTCGCCGGCGGGCAGGCAGCGCGCACGTCATGGCAAGGACAGTGCGGTGCGGATCAGATTGAGAAGGAAGCCGCGAACCTCTTCACTGCGAAGAATGACCACCAGCAGGCCCGCAAGACCTACGGCGGCAAGGGTAGCAATGGCGTACTCAGCGGTAGCCATACCCACTTCCGAACCCATCAGCTGTGTCCTTGCCCAGAAACCATCGTCCTCACGTCGCCCCTCCTCGAATTCCTCAAATTCGTCGAATCCAAGTTCGAACTCCCCGATTTCTTCCTCAAGATCGAATCGCTCAAGGTCGTTAGGTTCCAGCTCGTACTCGGAGAGCTCGTACGGCTGGGTTGTCACCGGTTCCAGGGAAGGAGCCTCCGGGACTCCAAAGGGAGCCGGCCGATCCTCGAGCCTGTCATCGAGAATGCCTGGAAGCGTGGTGGAATGTGTTTTCACGGTGGTTTTCCTTTCAGGAGTGCCAGCGGGTCCGCCGACTGATTTGACTCTTCCGTGGCTGGGTGTTGCCCGTAAGAAGGGGATTCCTTCAAGTGGATAACCCTGACGAACCGCTGGATGTGGAGGGGCAGTGGGGCCATATCCATGGCTCAACCGGAGGGAAGCATCGCGATCAGTACGGGAACGATGCCCAGGCAGATGAAGGCCGGCAAGGAGCACAGTCCCAGGGGTACAACAAGCTTTACGCCCAAGGCAGCGGCCCTCTTCTCCGCGGCCCGGAACTGTTCCCGACGATCCCGGGCAGCCTGTGCGTAGAGAATGGAGGCCGACGGCGCCCCGGTCAGCGCTGCAAAAGCCAAGGCCTCCTTCAATCGGACCACCTCTGGCGCGTGCTTGCTTGGGCTCCGCCAAGCAGTGTCCCAAGCGGCGCCCATTGCCAGCGCAGCCACCACGGGCCTCAAGGATTGGCTGATGGGCGGCGAGGCACACCTGGCAATGAGCTCCAGTGCCCGCCCGATGCCGGCACCGGCGTCGAGCATGGACGCCACCAGCTCCAACATCATCGCGGTGTCGCGAAGACCATCGATCGGTGCGGTGACGTCGGCCAGGGCGCTGCGGCTTTCCGGGCCGGACGAATCCGCCGGAGCCGTTGCCCCGTCGGCTCCGGCCAACAACTTTGCCCTCACCGCCCGCACTCGGATCGGCGCTGCAAAACAAACGAATGCTGCCAGGGACACCATCAAAATCATCAGTAAGACCGGAGCGCCGGGCATCACATGCCTCCGGCTGCAGACGCCACCAGCCGTGAGGACCAGACGCGGCCAACCACTGTCAGGAGGAGCCCGGCAGCGAAGGTAGCCACTCCCAAAAAGTTGTCCAGCAAGATTCCCAAGGGATCCACGCCCAATGCCATCCCCAACACCAGCCCGAACACCGGGAGCCACGACAACAGCCGGACGGTCGCTTTTGGTCCGGCGAGCGCCGTCTGTCGTGCAGCTTCGGCGTCCTCTTCGGCTTCAAGCTGGGCAGCAAACCGGGTGAGAAGATCGGCGAGTGGACAGCCGCTTGTTTCTGACACTTCAAGGCACGCTGCCAGTTCCATCCACACACGTCGCTCAGAACTTCCCCGCCGGGGATACATCCTTGCGACCGCCTGGCGAATCGCATCTGCCGGCGGGTTTCCCACAGTGGACGCTGCCCGCGCTGCGGCCACGACCAGCAAGGATTCCGGGGTGAGTCCAGCGGTCACCTGCTCCGTTTCCGGTGCCGTGCTGCCGTGGTGGGTCAGCCTCGGAGCGTGCACCGCCCATAGCTCCTCCCACAGGCTGGAAGTTCCCCGCCCGCCCCGAAGCAGCGCCGCGAGCTGTTGTACCAGCACCACAAGCGAGACGGCCTCTCGCCGCTTGCGCCGCCACAGGCGTCCAGACCACAATCCGGCAAGGGAGAGATAGCCGTCGTTCCCGCGCGCAGGCTCACCCAGGCTCCTCCGAACACGCCGGCCATCGGCGCGGTGGCCCCTGAGCTGCAGCCAGGCCGCGAGCATTGCAACGAGGACAAAAGCACCCATTACGCGTCCTCCCCGAATATCGGTGAACACCTGCGCGGTGTGCCGGGGTCCTGCAAGTCGATGCCGGGCGTTCCGTTCTGCTGGGGCCAGCCGTGGGCAGGCACCTCAGGGGAGAGCCGCGCGGCGAGTTCGGGCCAGGCCGGCCCCTGGGTCATTCCTGACGGATGCCAGCTCAGGGCCGGCACCACCTTCTGGCCTTCGAGGGTGTCGGCCAGCACCCCGATGGAAGCAACTTTCCGTCCCGTTGGGGTTCGGTCGACATGGATGACGACGTCCAAGGCACTGGAAACCTGCAACCGGACAGCTTCTGCATTCAAGCCCGCGAGCGCACCGAGAGCTACCAACCTTGCGGGCACAGCCTCTGCCGTATTGGCGTGGATGGTCCCGCCGCCGCCGGTGTGCCCCGTGTTGAGTGCTGTCAGCAATTCACGGACTTCAGCGCCGCGGCACTCTCCTACGATCAACCGGTCCGGTCGCATGCGAAGGGCCTGGCGGACCAACTCACCAAGGTCCAGTGCACCTCCGCCCTCAAGGTTTCCATGCCGGGATTCCAGCGTCACCACATGGGGGTGGACGGGGTTGAGCTCGGCAGCGTCCTCTATCAGGACCAACCGCTCGTTCGGATGGCTCAGGCCAAGCATCGTGGACAGCAGGGTTGTCTTGCCGGAGCCAGTGGCCCCGCTGATCAGAAAACTTAGCTTTTGCCCCATGATGGCCCGCAGGACGTACTCTACGGTCTCGGAAAACATGCCGAGCTCCCTTAGCTCGGTCAGGGTGAACACATTCTCGCGGCGGATGCGGATCGACAGTAGCGTCCCCGTGATGGATATGGGTGCCAGGACTGCATGAACCCGATAGCCGCCCTTGAGGCGGACGTCCACGCAGGGAGAACCATCATCCAGTCGACGGCCTCCTGCGGCAACCAGCCTGGCAGCCAAAGACCTGACCTGTTGTTCGGTCTCGAAGTGAACCGAAGATCGTTCCAAACCCTGCCCGCGGTCCAGCCATACGGATTCCGGACCGTTGACGAAGACGTCCGTCACGGCGGGATCCCGGGCAAGTTGCTGCAGCGGTCCCAGACCGTTCAGCTCTGCGTTGATCGATTCGGCTGCCTCCAAAGCTCCTGCGGTGCCCAGTAACCTGCCACTTGCCTGTACTGCTGCTGCGACGGTGGACGGCGTGACGGGTCCGTTGCCCGCCAGCACAGACTCCCGCACAGTCTCAAGGAGAAGGGAGTCGAGTTTTCGGCCCTGCCTGCGTCGCGTGCCCTCAGCGAAAGTGTTCACTGGATGGCCCCGTTCAGTTCCAGCACGGACATGGCAAAGCGGTTTACTGGCTTACGACGCCCGAGTTCAAGTAAGCGTCCCAATTCCGTGGCGGTTGCCACCCCCCTTATCTCAGGGACAACGCCCAACAATGGCAGTCCCAGTGACTCGGCAATCAGGCCAGCGTCCACTGACGAGGTGGTGCTCCCCCGGACCAGGAGCCCTGCGTCCACGGGCGGGAGCTCGTTGACGATGCGCCCTGCTGCTACGGCCGATGTGAGGTGGGCCTTGGCCAGTAGCAGGATCCTGTCGCAATCCCAGGCCAGGGTCTTCAGGCCCTCGCCGTTTCGCCCGATGTCCACCAGGATGAGTTCAAAGCTCCTGCGTGCAGCGTCCAGGACAGCGGCCACGGCACCGGCATCGGGCCCTTGGACCGGATCCCGCGCTCCAGGCCACGACAGATAGGCAAAACCGCCCGCCACGGGCAGGGAATCCCTGAACTTGGCGGGGTCGATGCTGCCCCGGGTTTCTGAGAAATCAGGCCAACGGAGGCCGGGAATGTCCTCAGCCGTGACGGCCAGCTCCAGGCCACCGCCCCATGGATCACCGTCGATGAGCATGGTGCTGACACCGTGGTCAGCCGCTGCTTGGGCGAGCCAGATTGCCGTGGTGGTGGCGCCGGCCCCACCACAGCCACCGATAATTCCGATGACCACGCCTCCAGGGTCCGGAGAGCCGGACATGCTGAGGTGTTCAGCCAACCAGGCCGCGGCCTCAGGAAGGACTGCCACCCGTTCAGCTCCAAGGGCAGCGGCCAGCCTCCATAGTCCGTCTCCTTCGGCGGCCCTGCCCAGCAGGACCGTTGGCCCTCGTCGTCGCGGGGGCAACTCGCGCACGTCGCTGCCCACCAAGACAACGTCGGCGCTGTCCCAACCGTGAACAGCTTCAGTGACATCCGCAGCCATTGAGAGGCTTCCGCCAGCGGCTGCAACTATCCGCTTGGCTTCTTCCTGAAGGTAGGGGTCTGCGGAGACGAGCAGTATCCCGGCAGCATCGCGTGGAACCCAGGATCCGTCTGTTTCCGCTTCTCCGGAGTGGTTGCTGGTGTGCCTGTGCCGACGATCTCTCTTACTCATGGGACCCACATTGGTGGACCCGGCGAACCACGGTAAGTGACCCGGCCCCCTATGTGCACAAGCTGGCAAACTTGGTGCCTGTGGAGGTGCAGTGACACCGGCACAGCTGCCCCGCCCACACAGGGCAGAATGGAGACCATGTACTTGCTGCTCGCCGCCCACCCGGAAGGGGCAGCCATACAGAGGATCTCCCCCACAGGAAAAGCGACAGCGGACGCACGCATCGTCGCACGGGGTGAGCTGCCCGCCGTCGTGCGTGAATACGAAGCCCAGCGGCCCCGCTGGGTCTGGCACCGCGCCATGGACTGGTACCCGGAACTGTTAACTCACGGCATCGAGCTGGAGCGGTGCCATGACCTCTCGCTGTGCGCGGCAATCCTGGCGCACTCTGAATTCACCGCTCACACGGACTATGCCCGGCATGCGGTCAAGCTCACCCAGGACGACGACTCAACACCGCCACGCGTCCTCCAACCACCACCGCCTCCCGCGGACCAAGGCGCCCTGTTCGAGGACCCTTCGCCGTCAATCGCCAAAGCAGGGCTCCCCGAACTCAAGGAGGAATTCGGAGCGCAGCAGCATGCAATTGCCCAGGTCCCCACGGATGGGCAGCGAAAGCAACGCCTCCAACTACTGCTCGCCGCCGAATCAGCCTGCGCCATCATCGCCGTCGAGATGCAACACGCCGGTGTCCCATGGCGCGAAGAGCTTCATCAGCAGATACTCGCCGACGTTCTGGGCCCCCGGCCGCCTTTGGGACACAGACCTCCCGCCCTTGAAGCGCTCTGCACCGAGCTCAGGAGCATCCTCAATTCCCCGGGCCTGAACCCGGACTCACCGCAGGACCTCATGCGTGCCCTGCACAGGAACGGCATCGAGGTGAAAAGCACCCGCCAATGGGAGCTCCAGGAGTCCAACCATCCTGCCATCCAGCCGCTGCTCGCCTACAAGAAGCTGTCCCGCCTTCACACAGCCAATGGTTGGGCGTGGCTGGACGCGTGGGTGCGTGACGGCAGGTTCCACCCGGAGTACGTCGTTGGCGGCGTGGTGTCCGGACGCTGGGCCTCGCGAGGTGGTGGGGCACTCCAGATCCCGCGCAACATCCGGGGTGCGGTCCATGCCAATCCCGGCCACAAGCTCATCGTCGCCGATGCCTCTCAACTGGAACCCCGCGTACTGGTTGCACTGGCCCAGGACACCAAGATGGCCGAAGCCGCCCGCGATAAGGACCTATATGCAGGCATCGCCGCACAAGGTTTCGGCGGCGACCGGGCGAAGGCGAAAATAGCACTGCTCGGAGCTATTTACGGCGCCACCACAGGCGAATCGGGCAGGCTCATGCCCCAACTCACCCGCACGTATCCACGCGCCGTCGGATTCGTGGAGCAAGCCGCCCGGCAGGGCGAAGCGGGCAAGACGGTGACTACCCGGCTCGGCCGAAGCAGCCCACCCCCGTCGGCCGGCTGGTTGCGGAGCCAGCAATCCACCTCAGCGGAGGAACAGCGTCGTGCCGACAACCTGGCCAGGTCACGGGGCCGTTTCACCCGCAACTTCGTTGTCCAGGGCTCAGCCGCTGAGTGGGCGGCGTGCTGGCTGGCAGAACTACGACGGCGGTTGCGGACCATGCGGGCCGAAGGCTCACCTTCCGGTGAACTCGTCTTCTTCCTGCACGACGAAGTGATGGTTCACGCCCCCGACGACGCCGTGGACGCCTGCATCCAGGCCATCGAGGAAGCGGCTACAGCGGCGAAGGAACTCATGTTCGGACGGATTCCCGTGGAGTTCCCGGTCAGTGTCGCCGTGGTCGATTCCTATGACAAGGCAAAGTAGCCGCTGCACACTAACCGGAACCCCGTGGACTATCCAGTCACATCTCGCCATATGAGGCGGAATGACCTGCCTCATGACCGGTACCGCCAAGTAACTTTTGTTCTCCCCCGGTTCTGGATACTTTCGCTATGTGGATGGATGTGCCGGTCCACATGTGCATGCAAGGAAGCATCAAGGGGGAACAGCAATGGCTGGCAGGTTTGAAATTCTCAGAGACACCGACGAAAAGTACCGGTTCCGGCTGACAGCGGCCGACGGAACCGTCGTGGCCGAATCACCCACGTTCACGCACCTCTCAGGCGTCATTGCCGGCATCAATGCAGTGCGGGAGAACGCCGCAACCGGGCTGATCGTGGACCGTTCGACGGCGGCTCGCAAGGCTGCCTGAGAAGAACCGCCGGTGGTACCGGAGCGGCGCTGGAGTCGACGGCTACTGGAGGTCGACGTCGCGCAGCTTGTCCGTTTCCCACGGAACGGTCCAGCCCAGTTCGTCGAAGAGCCCACTGAGGACCATCCCGGTAAAGCCCCAGACCAGGACGCCATTAACTGTGAAGCCGGGGCTGGTGTAGGTACGCCCGAAACGCGAAATGGTGGCCGTTACACGGTTGACGGGATCCAGGAGGTCACGCACCGGAACCCTGAATACCTGTGCTGATTCGGCGTAGTCCACCACTCCAACGGGCGACGGCGCATCCCACCACCCCAGCACTGGTGTCACGCGGAAGTTGCTGCGGATGAGTCCAAGCTCGGGTATGACGCCGAGCACGCGCACACCGCTTGCGTCCAGACCCGTTTCCTCCACGGCTTCACGCAGCGCCGCAGCCACCACTGAGTCGTCTTCCGGATCCACGCTGCCGCCCGGGAAGGCCACCTGCCCGGGGTGGTCGTCAAGGGTATGTGCGCGCTCCAGCAACAAGACGTCCAGGTCCGCCGGGGCAAGAGGGCGCCCCGACGCGGCGGGGACATCATCCAGCACGCCGAAAAGCATCAGCACGGCAGCAGGCCGGTTGGTTTCCTGGGTGACTGGAAGCCTTTCCCACAGCGCCGAGTGCTGTTGCTCGCCCGCCTCGAAACGGGTGACCAGCGCCGATAACTCTTCAAGCGCGGTCACCCGGGCCTCCTTTGCGATTCCATCCGGATCTCCGCGGCACGGTGGGTCTCGGCCAGGAGCTTCTCCAACAACGCCTCACTGCCCGGAGCGAGCTCGTACTTCAGCAGCTTGGCCGCCTTGACCGGGTCAGTTTCGCCGTCGCCATAGCTGGGGCAGAGACTGGCAACAGGGCAGGCACCGCACGCTGGCTTCCTGGCATGGCACACCCGTCGGCCGTGGAACACCACCCGGTGCGACAACATGGTCCAGTCCTTGGGTTCAAACAGTTCGGCGACGTCGAACTCGATCTTCACTGGATCATCGGAGGCCGTCCACCCGAAACGGCGGGCCAACCGTCCGAAGTGCGTGTCCACCGTGATCCCGGGAACACCGAAGGCATTCCCCAAAACCACGTTTGCGGTCTTGCGCCCAACCCCTGGAAGCGTCACCAGGTCTTCCAGCCGTCCCGGGACCTCGCCGTCGTACTCATCCACCAGACGGTTGCTGAGCGCCAGGACGTTCCGGGCCTTGGCACGGAAGAAGCCCGTTGGCTGAAGAATTGTCTCCAGCTCAATGGGATCCGCTTCGGCCAAGGCCCGCGCATCCGGGTACCGGGCAAACAGGATCTTGGTGACCTGGTTGACCAGGACGTCGGTGGTCTGGGCTGAGAGGACCGTGGCCACCACCAGCTCAAACGGGTTCCGGAAATCAAGTTCCGCATGGGCGTAGGGATACTTTTCCGCCAGGACCCTGTTGATCTTGCGGGCACGGCGTTTGAGTGCGAGCAGCGAACCAGCTTCAGCGATGGCCACGGGATCCCTGCTTAGCCGCGTTCGATGTTGCTGAGCTCCCGAAGAACCCCAACCTTGCCGTCGGTGTCCTGCACCAGGAATTCATGACCTCGGTCCTCCAATGCAAGCACCCAACCACCGGGCTCAATGGTGAAGGCAGGAGTTCCCGAGTGTTCGTCGTAGGCAGTCCGTAGTTGGGCCACAGCGAACCAGAACGCCTCATACTGCGGGGAATGGGAGTCGTCCGGCCGGCTGGCAGGGTCCACGGTGGCACCGATGGAGTCGCTGACCTTCCTGGTGTCCCCCGAGACAATGGGGGTTGCCATGGTGGCAGCCCACGGCTGCTGGGTGGCAGCCTGCTGCGTGACGTGCTGCGTAGTAGCGGGCTCAGCGACGGCCGGGGACTTTCCTGATTCGGTCTTTGCCTCAGCACCCTTCACGATCTCCTGCTCCCGTGACGGCGCGGAAGGAGGAGTGCCAGCACCGGACGGTGCCTGGGCAGCTACAGGACCAGCCGTTGAAGGGTCAGTCACTTCTGCTGGCCTGCCATCCGCTGAAGGGGCGTCCGCTGCACGGCCGTCCGCTGCACGGCCGTCCGCTGAATGCACGACGGCGGGGGCTTCCGTCGCCGGCGACGGTGCAGCGGAATAGCTCGCCGGCGGAGCGAAGGGGCTGGAACCTGCGGCGGTACCGGCAGCACCGGCACCGGCAGCATCCGCGCCGGGCGCTCCCGTGGAGGCTGCAGCAGCCGATGCAGCGGGAGCCTGGAGCCCCGAAGCCTGCGTACCCGACGACTCCGTACCCGGAGCCTGTGCCCCGGCGACTGAGGGGCCCGGAGCGGGATACCCGGATGTCGCACCTTGGAAGCCGGGAGTCGAAGCGCCAGTGGAAGTGCCCTCAGCCGGCTTGGCAGCCTTGGGCTCCTTGGGCGCTTTAGGCGATGCGGGCTTACGGCTCGGCACTATGGCTTCGCGGGCAACAACATGGGCCGGGACTTCGGCACGGCCCTTGAAATCAGCGGAGAGCCACGGAAGATGCGGGGCCAGGACGGTTGCAGCCAGCAAACCTACGGAACCGACCAAACCCAACAAAACGCCGCCGTTGAACGAGTTGGCGATGGTCAGGAAAAAGAGCGGGAAGGCGAAAGAGGCCGTGACGGACGCGAACTGGTCAACGGACAATGAGCCGACGCGGACGATGGTTCCCGGCTGCAATCTGCGGGCAACGAACAGTGCCACGACGACCAACGGAAGGATGATGCCGAGCAACAGGAAGAACAGGTTTCCAAGGTTCCATAGGTTGTAGCGTGCTCCGAACATCGGCAACAGGGACGCAACGAACATCAGCAGCGTGGAGCCGAAGACAGTCAGGTCCCGAATGGTGAACGGCCCCAGGACGGCGTCGTACTTGGCTACGTCCTTCGTGGCAGCGTCGTTCTTAAGGGGTCCTCCGGACGTACCTGTTGCGGTGGCCGTTCCAGCCGTGGTGTCCGGTCCCGTCGGTTGTGAGTCGTGCGGGCCTGGGCTCAGCTGGTTCATCTATTTCTCCTTCGTACGGCGGTGTCCTGGGCAGTCCGGTCCGGTGATCCCGCAGGATTCCGCGGAAAACCGGACACACCTGACGATGCGTCCCAGGACTTCTTCAGCCTATGCCACCCCACTGACAGGGTTCTAGCTGAAAACGGCCATCCAGCTTCGCCCACAGCAAACTCCAAGGTTCCTTACGGAAAGTGCCCCGGCTTGGTGGCGTCGACAGCGGCGGGCAGGTGCCGCCGTCGTCGTCATGTAAGCGGTTCCCCACCGCCGGTGGCGCCATTCGTCGCTAAATCCGCGCCGCTCGCTGGCACGTTTGTGATGACGCACACGTAGGACCTTTCAAAGCGATAGTGTTGATGGCGGACAGCACTCTGCGGACCTTTCGGGGAGACGCTCGACGCCGACGACGGCCCGGGCGGGAACCTCGCGGCAGGTTCCGCGCAGCAAAGATCGATGAATGATGAGGTTCACCATGTCCCAGGACACCACCGGATCCACGGCCACCGCTGCAGCTTCAACAGCTCACAACGGTCAGGCCCCCCACGTTGAGGCGCTTGAAAACCTCCTCCACGAGAACCGCAGGTTCGCGCCGTCGGCCGAATTCGCCGCGAACGCAGTCACAAGCGCGGACGCCTACAAAGAGGCTGAAGCTGATCGCCCTGCGTTCTGGGCCAAGCAGGCCCGTGAACTGCTGACCTGGGACAAGGACTTCACCGAGGCCCTGGATTGGTCCAACCCGCCGTTCGCCAAGTGGTTCGTCGGCGGCGAAATCAACGCTGCGTACAACGCGCTGGACCGTCACGTGGAGAACGGTCTGGGCGACCGCGTGGCCATCTACTTCGAAGGCGAACCGGGCGACACCCGCAGCTACACGTATGCGGAGCTGACCGAGGAGGTCAAGAAAGCCGCCAACGCGTTCGAGTCCCTCGGTGTTGCCAAGGGCGACCGCGTGGCCGTATACCTGCCCATGATCCCCGAAGCCGTCATCACGCTCTTGGCCTGCGCCAGGATCGGGGCAGTGCACTCCGTGGTGTTCGGTGGCTTCTCCGCCGACGCGTTGCGTTCCCGGATCGAGGACGCCGAAGCCAAGCTCGTGGTCACCGCCGATGGCACCTACCGCCGCGGCAAGCCCAGCGCCCTGAAGCCGGCCGTGGACGAAGCCCTCTCCAAGGAAGGTCATACGGTCCAGAACGTTGTTGTGGTCAAGCGCAACGGCGAGGACGTCAACTGGGTGGAAGGCCGCGACCTCTGGTGGTCTGAAACCGTAGATAAGGCAGATACGGAGCACACCGCCGTCGGGCACGACTCCGAGCACCCGCTGTTCATCCTCTACACCTCAGGCACCACCGGAAAGCCCAAGGGCATCCTGCACACCACCGGCGGCTACCTCACCCAGGGCGCCTACACCCACAAGGCCGTGTTCGACCTCCACCCCGAAACGGACGTGTACTGGTGCACCGCCGACGTCGGCTGGGTCACGGGCCACTCGTACGTCACCTACGCGCCGCTCATCAACGGCGCCACCCAGGTCATGTACGAAGGCACTCCGGACTCCCCGCACCAGGGCCGCTGGTGGGAAATCGTGGAGAAGTACAAGGTCTCCATCCTGTACACCGCCCCTACCGCCATCCGGACGTTCATGAAGTGGGGCCGGGACATCCCGGACAAGTACGATCTCTCCTCCATCCGCGTCCTGGGCTCCGTGGGCGAATCCATCAACCCCGAAGCGTGGATGTGGTACCGGGACGTCATCGGCGCCAACGCCGGTAAGAACGGCGAAAAGAAGGAACACCCCGCCCCGATCGTGGACACCTGGTGGCAGACAGAAACCGGCGCACAGATGATCGCGCCGCTGCCTGGCGTCACGGCCACCAAGCCCGGCTCGGCCCAGGTTCCGCTGCCCGGCATCGCCGTGGACGTGGTGGACGAGGCCGGCCAGTCCGTGGCCAACGGTGAAGGCGGCTACCTGGTGGTCCGCGAGCCGTGGCCCTCCATGCTCCGAGGCATCTGGGGCGACCCGGAACGCTTCAAGGACACCTACTGGTCCCGGTTCGAGGCCATGTACTTCGCCGGCGATGGCGCCAAGAAGGACGAAGACGGCGACGTCTGGCTCCTGGGCCGCGTGGACGACGTCATGAACGTCTCCGGCCACCGCCTCTCCACCACGGAAATCGAATCCGCCCTCGTCAGCCACCCTTCCGTCGCTGAAGCAGCCGTCGTTGGCGCCGCTGACGAGACCACCGGACAGGCCGTCGTCGCGTTCGTCATCCTCCGCGGTGACGCCGTGAACAACGGCGACGAAACCGTCCTGGAGCTGCGCAACCACGTGGGCAAGGAAATCGGCCCGATCGCCAAACCCAAGCAGCTCCTGATCGTCCCGGAACTGCCCAAGACGCGCTCCGGCAAGATCGTCCGCCGCCTCCTGAAGGACATCGCAGAAGGCCGCGACACCGGAGACGCCACCACCCTGGCCGACCCCGGCATCATGACCCAGATCGCGGAGTCGCTGCGTAAGTAGGCAATTCTCGACGGCGCCGCTCGCCTCACACGGTGAGCGGCGCCGTCGTGCGTTCGGCCGGTTGCGTGACGACGCCGCGACTGGATTTGCCGCCGGGTTGCGAAACTGCGTCCTAGACTGGAGCCAGACTCAGCCTCACGCCTACGAGGCTCTCCAGAAAGGCCCTGATGCTTCAGGCAGCACGCCACTCCGCCATCATCGATGCCGTCCAGCGCGAACGCGTGGTGCGCGTCTCCGACCTCGCCCAACTGCTGGGCGTCTCCCCCATGACCGTCCGGCGGGACATCGAAGCCCTCGAGGAAACGGGCCGTGTGGAACGTATCCACGGCGGTGCGAAGCTTCCCGGTGATGCGAGCACCCATGAACCAGGCTTCGAGTTGAAGTCCACACAACTCACTGCAGAGAAGCACGCGATTGCCGTCGAAGCCGCCACCTTGGTCCAGGAAGGCATGGCCATCGGCCTCAGCGCCGGCACCACCACATGGGCCCTGGCTCAGGAACTGGTTCACGGGCCGCGTATCACCGTGGTCACCAACTCCGTGCGGATCGCGGATCTGTTCCACCACGGCGCATCATCGGGCCCCGGCCGTTTCGGCTCCACTGTGATCCTGATCGGCGGCGAGCGCACTCCGTCGGATGCCTTGGTGGGTCCGATTGCGACGGCTTCCCTGAAGCAGCTCCACTTGGATGTCCTGTTCCTGGGAGTCCACGGTATGGATGCGCAGGCCGGCTTCACCACGCCGAACCTGCTCGAAGCGGAAACGGACCGTGCCTTCATGTCGTCCGCCCGGAGCACCGTTGTCCTGGCCGATCACAGCAAGTGGGGCGTGGTGGGCATCGCCTCGATCGCCCAGTTGGAAGAGGCCGACGAGCTGATCACGGATTCGCTGCTGGGCGATGACGCCCGACGTGTGCTGGCCGAGAATGTGGCCAAGCTGCGGATTGCGGAGGCTTAGCCCAAGTAGGTAGCAGTTGGGTCTCATACCGCGGGTGGAGGCAGGTCCGCAGAGTTCAACCGCGGGACTGACGCCGCGGAATGCAGTTCTTGTGGATGCTGGATATATGAACGCCATCCTCCACGCCCAGCAACTCACCAAGCACTATCCCGGCAGCATTGCCTTGGACCGCGTCGACTTCACAGCAAACGCCGGCGAGTCCATTGCGATCATCGGACCTTCCGGTTCGGGTAAGACGACACTTCTGCACTGCCTTGCCGGGATTTTGAGGCCCGACGCCGGATCGATCACCTTGAACACGCCATCGGCACCTTTGAGGCTGGACACCTTGGGTGACGCCGCGTTGTCGCGCCTCCGCCGTGAGGAGTTTGGTTTCGTCTTCCAACAGGGCATGCTCCTGCCGGAACTGACCGCCGTGGAGAACGTGGCCCTGGCGCTCATGTTGAACGGAACCGACCGGGCTACGTCAGAGTCCCGGGCGGCCGAGTGGCTTGGGGCTTTGGGCCTTGCGGGCATGGAGCAGCGCCGGTTGGGTGAGCTGTCCGGTGGGCAGGTCCAGCGCGTGGCCATTGCCCGCGCCCAGGTCACAGGTGCTCGGGTGGTCTTCGCGGACGAACCCACCGGCGCTCTGGATTCTGCGACGTCCAACGAAGTCCTGGACGTTTTGCTTCGTTCAGTGGCAGCCAACGGCCGCACGTTGCTGGTGGTGACGCATGATCCCAACGTGGCGGCCCGCTGCCAACGCGTGGTGGAATTGCGCGACGGCAGGATCGTGGCGGACAGTGGCAGCGCGGTTGCCGCTCCCGCCCAGGCCGCGCCCGCCACCAACTTCAAGGGTGCCTTCAATGTCTAGCCTCTCCATGGCCCTGCGCCTCACCCCGTACCTCGCGCGGAGCAGCGGCAGCAGCCTCAGGGAAACGGGCCTCCGTGACGCCGGGTTGCCCGTACTGGCCTTCGGTACGGTCACAGCACTTCTGCTCACAGTGGCCGGGGGCTCACAAGTCTTCTGGTCTTGGTCGGATGACATCGCGGGCACTTACCAAGCGCTGGCCGTCGTCGCCATGGTCCTGCTCATCATTCCGCTCCTGACGCTCGGTGCCTCAGCCGCCCGGCTCGCCGCCCGCCGTCGTGATGACCGCCTGGCATCGTTGCGCCTGCTGGGTGCCAATAGCGGGACGGTGGTGTGGATGACTGTTATTGAGTCCACTGTCCTGGCTGCTGTGGGGGCGCTGGCGGGCGCGGGGCTGTATGCCTGCATGGCTCCGTTCCTGGGGTTGATCCAGTTCCGCGGCCAGGCAATCGGAAGCCATGCATGGCTGTCCGTCCCTTCCATCCTGGGCTGCATCCTCGCCGTCTGCGTCCTGGCTGCGGCGAGTGCGGCGCTTGGACTCCGGAAGGTCGGGGGGGGGGGGGGGGGGGGGGGGGGGGGGGGGGTGGGGGGGGGGGGTGTGGCGGGCTTGTGGGGCGGCTGGGGGCGCGGGCCCCCCCCCCCCCCCCCCCCCCCCCCGGCAAACGGCCGACGGCGCGCACTGGGTTCGCGGACTCATCGCGGCCGTGGTGGTGGTCATCGGCGTGGTGGCGATGGGGATGCTCAGCAGCTTTGGCGCGTTCATTGTGATCATCGCTGTCATGGGCGGCTGCTTTGGACTGGCGCTGTTGGCATTGAACCTTATGGGTCCTTGGATCCTGCGACTGCGCGCCTCCTCACAGCTCAAGCGGGCCAAGCGACCCGAGCAACTGCTGGCCGCACGGACCGTGCTGGAGAGCCCCAAGGAATCGTGGCGGCAAGTTGGGGGCGTCGCGATGACCAGCTTTGTGGGGGTGTTCGTGGGCGTCGGCATGGCTGTGGCTGACACCATAGGTCCCGGCGCCACGGATGAAACGGCTTTGCTGGTCCGCGACATCAACACCGGTGTGATGATCACGCTGCTGGGCTCGTTCCTGATGGTGGCGTGCTCAGCGGGCGTGAACCAGGCCGCTGCGGTGCTGGACCGGGCGTCGACCCTGGTGGCCCTGGATCGAGTGGGGATGCCGCGCAAGCTCATGGTGGCGGCACGGGTCAAGGCTGTCATGTCGCCGCTCTTCCTGGTGGCCGGCATCTCGGCGGCCGCTGCTGCGGTGCTGGTCCTGCCGCTGACGGGCACCGTGTTGTTGACCCAGCCCGTGGTGTTCCTGACCATCGGCGGAGTGTTCGCGGCCGGGTTCCTGCTGGTCCGGTTGGCCGTAGCTGCAGGCACCACGCAGATCGGCCAGGTCCTGGCCCGGCCGGAGCGCTACGCGAGCATGGACTCCTAGCCGCTCCCGCCCGACCCTCTATCACCGTTGGCCCCCTCCCGCC
>NZ_JAJOHP010000005.1:0-105340 GCF_021109375.1 Arthrobacter sp. AK01 | reverse complement strand
CGTCGGTGAGTCCCGACGTCGCAGCCTGGCAAACGTAGTCGAAGTGCGGCGGCCCCCCCCGCGGGGGCCCCCCCCCGGCCCGCCCCCTCGCGCCCACCCGCCCCCGCCCGTCGTCGTGCTGTGGGTATTAAGCCTTGTGCGCGGGGGACGTCATGGTGGTGACGTCCAGGGCCTTGTCCAGCTCAGCCTCGGTGACTTTGCCTTCGCCCTCACCGACGAAGCCGAGCTTTTCGGTTGCCTGGCGGATGGTCAGGCCTTCCTTGACGGCGATCTTGGCGATCTTGGCCGCGTTTTCGTACCCGATGAACTTGTTCAGCGGGGTGACGATGGACGGGGACGCCTCAGCCAGGAAGCGGGCGCGCTCAACGTTGGCGGTGATGCCGTCGATCATCTTGTCGGCCATGACGCGGCTGGTGTTGGCCAGCAAGCGGATGGACTCAAGAAGGTTGGCGGCCATGACGGGGATTCCGACATTCAGCTCGAAAGCGCCGTTGGTGCCGGACCAGGCGATGGTGGTGTCGTTGCCGATGACCTGTGCGCAGGCCATGATCGAGGCTTCGCAGATGACCGGGTTGACCTTGCCCGGCATGATCGAAGAACCCGGCTGAAGGTCCGGAATGGCGATTTCGCCAAGGCCCGTGTTGGGTCCGGAGCCCATCCAGCGGAGGTCGTTGTTGATCTTCATGAAGGAGATCGCGATGTTGCGCAGCTGGCTGGAGCCTTCGATGAGGCCGTCACGGTTCGCCTGGGCCTCGAAGTGGTCGCGGGCTTCGGTGAGGGGCAAGCCGGTGTCGGCGGCGAGGAGTTCGATAACGCGCTCCGGGAAGCCGGCCGGGGTGTTGATGCCCGTGCCGACGGCGGTGCCGCCCAGCGGAACTTCGGCAACGCGGGGGAGTGCGGCGTTGATGCGCTCGATGCCATAACGGACCTGGGCGGCGTAGCCGCCAAACTCCTGGCCGAGCATGACGGGCGTAGCGTCCATGAGGTGCGTGCGGCCGGACTTGACGACTGCCTTGAACTCAACAGCCTTGCGGTCCAGGGAGGCTGCCAGGTACTCGAGGGCCGGGATCAGGTCGTTGATCAGGGCCGACGTTGCGGCAACGTGCACGGACGTCGGGAAGACGTCGTTGGAGGATTGTGAAGCGTTCACGTGGTCATTGGGGTGGACAACCTTGTCACTCCCGGCAGCCGCGAGGGCGCGCGATGCGAGCTCTGCGATGACCTCGTTGGTGTTCATGTTGGAGGACGTACCCGAACCCGTCTGGAAGACGTCGATCGGGAAGTCGCCGTCGTACTTACCGGCAGCGACCTCATCGGCAGCGGAAGCGATGGCCTTGGCGAGCTCTTCATCGAGCACCCCCAGTTCGGCGTTCGCCAGTGCGGCGGCCTTCTTCACGCGGGCCAGGGCCTCGATGTGGGTGCGCTCAAGCGTCTTGCCGGAGATCGGGAAGTTCTCCACAGCACGCTGCGTCTGGGCGCGGTACAGGGCGTTCACGGGGACGCGAACTTCGCCCATCGTGTCATGTTCAATACGGAACTCAGTGGTGGAAGTCATGGGGCTAGCTTAGGGCGATTGGACGCCCCACAGAAAACCCGGAGGAGAGTGCTACGTGCTCCGGCGCCGGGGCCGGAGCACGGCCTCCTAGAGCTTGCCGATCCCGGAAACGAGGGCCGCACGGCCTTCATCGAGCTTGTACGACAGGCCGATCACAGCCACCCGGCCGTCGTCGATGGCGTCGGAAATCACACGCGAGCTGTCAGCCAGGCGGGCCGCGGTCTGCTTGACGTGCTCCACCACCATGTCGTTGACGTCCTCCTGGCTGTTGCGCTTGGCCGTCAGGACCGACGGCGTGATGCGCTCGACGAGGTCGCGGATGAAGCCGGGAGGCATCTCGCCCGTTTCCACCGCAGCCTTGGTGGCCTTCACGGCACCACAGCTGTCATGGCCCAGGATGACGATCAGGGGAACCCGGAGTTCACTGATGCTGTATTCGAGGGAGCCAAGAACGGCGTCATCAATGACCTGGCCGGCCGTGCGGACCACGAAGGCGTCGCCGAGCCCGAGGTCGAAAATGATCTCTGCAGCAAGCCGGGAATCCGAGCAGCCAAAGATCACGGCAAACGGATTCTGGTTCTCAATGAGGGAAGAGCGTCGCGAAGCATCCTGGTTGGGGTGCAGGGATTCGCCGGAAACAAAACGTTCGTTGCCCTCGCGGAGACGGCGCCACGCCAGGGCTGGAGTCAGGTAAGTAGGCACGAGCCTTACTTTACGACGCGGACGGGGCAGTCCGTGAAACTGTTGCGCCGGGTTAGCCGGATACCGGGGCTTAAGCGGACGGCTGCGCTGAAGGAGTTACCGTGGCCGGAGCGGACGGCAACGGTGCCTGATCCGCGGACTTAACGACGGCGGCCGCCAGCGTTGCGAACTCGTCAAGGCTTGCAGTGCCGCTCAGGATGAGGGTGGTACCGCGGTACTCCAAGACCATGCTGCGCTTTTCCTTGCCGGAGTCGCGCAGCTCCCAGTCCTGGCCGCCGGCGTTTCGCGTGCCGGTGACCGGGAGGTTCTCCGTCTGCTGCAGAACCCACGTGGGGTTGGCCTGGCTCGTCTGGGTGAGGCCAATGAAGGCCTCCTTCGGTGTCAGGAAACCAATCTCCCAGGTGGGGACACCGGATCCTGTGCCGGACTCCCAGCGCGCGTAGTTGGGTTTGAATGTGTCGTCGGTATCAGGAGTGACAGGTGTGAATCCTGCCACACCTGCGGCGTTGCGGGCGATGGCCGCCACATCAACATTGGGCCTGAAGCCCTCGCCCTTGGGGGCCGGGTTCATCAAAACGATGGGGAGGAAAGCCAGGACGCAGACCAGCAGTGCAATGACCATGCCAATGACCGAAGCGTTGGCCCGCTTGGCAGCTTTCGCCGCAATGACGGGTTTATACGGGGCATCGGGGATGGACTGGGCATCGTTTTGGTTAGCCGCTGCAGCGTCCGATTGGTTCCCGGCTGCGGGCTTGTCCTGCGTTTCACTCACCCCTCCATGATCCCTTATCGCGGCAGGGAACACACATCCGGCGACCTCACCGCAGGTATTGCGGGCTGTGGTCATCCAACGACTCCCAAGGGATGCGGCGACTATGATCGTTGGTAGAGGAACCCCGGGTTGCCCCGTGCAACCGTGTCCGGTCCCGTGAATCGTCACTCGAAGAAGAGGTTCAAGTGTCTCCTGCACCAATGACCCAGCAGTATTCCACGATTTCGCCGTCGCTCGCCGTCGGCATCGACGAACCCGACCGCAACCTTGCGCTTGAACTCGTCCGCGTCACCGAGGCCGCTGCCATTGCCGGCGGCCACTGGGTAGGCTTCGGCGACAAAAACAAGGCGGACGGCGCCGCCGTCGACGCCATGCGTTCGTTCCTTCACACAGTCCACTTCAACGGCGTCGTGGTCATCGGTGAAGGCGAAAAAGATGAAGCCCCCATGCTGTTCAACGGTGAGCAGGTTGGTGACGGCACCGGCCCTGAGTGCGATGTCGCCGTCGACCCCATCGACGGAACCCGCCTGACCGCCCTTGGCATCAACAACGCCCTCGCTGTTCTGGCAGTGGCGGAACGTGGATCCATGTTCGACCCCTCGGCGGTCTTCTACATGGAGAAACTGGTTACCGGGCCTGAAGCTGCCGACATGGTTGACCTTCGCCTGCCCGTCAAGCAGAACCTGCACCTCATCGCCAAGGCCAAGGGCGTCAAGGTCAACCAGCTCAATGTCATGATCCTGGACCGCGACCGCCACCGCCCGCTCGTGGAAGAAATCCGCGAAGCCGGTGCACGCACCAAGTTCATCATGGACGGCGACGTGGCCGGCGCCATCGCAGCAGCCCGCTCCGGCACCGGTGTTGACGCCCTCATGGGCATCGGAGGCACCCCGGAAGGCATCGTTGCAGCCTGCGCCATCAAGTCCCTCGGTGGCGTCATCCAGGGCCGCCTGTGGCCGACGTCGGACGAAGAGAAGCAGAAGGCCATCGACGCCGGACACGACCTCGACCGCGTGTTGTCCACCAACGACCTCGTCACCTCCGATAACTGCTACTTCGCAGCTACCGGCATCACCGACGGCGACCTCCTCCACGGCGTGCGCTACCAGAAGGACCGCGTCATGACGCAGTCCATCGTGATGCGCTCCAAGTCGGGGACCGTCCGCTTCGTCGAAGCTGAGCACCACGCTTCCAAGTGGGAGACGTACGCGCGCAAGCCGTAACCCCTACGCAGCCAACAGAAGGACGGCGGGCATCGCTCGGCGGCTATCTCCTCGTACCTCGTCGATTTGATGCCGCTTTCGCGATACTCGCCGTCCTTCTCTGTGCCCGGCCGGGTTCCAGTTGCACGCTGAAAAAGGGTGGGGGAGGGCCGTGCCGGGGGTGTGCCGCCACCACCTACTTTGATATTCCAACCCTTCGGACACGCCGGGATCCCCGGCGTGTCGGTGTGCCACCGGCTCCAAAGTTAGTGCTGGAGGTACGGGTGGATCACGGGAATCGCCTAGCGGAGCCTGTCGCGGAGCTTTCTGGCCAGTTGGTAGGCGCCGTAGCGGAGTTTGTTGACCGGGAGGTCCCATGTGCCGGGGTAGGAGACTTCGCGGCCACCGAAGGACTTCTTGAACGCCGTGAAGCCTGCCCATTTGTGGTCCGGCTGGTCTTCCGGCGCTACGCCCCAGAGGTCCACGTGCTTGAGGCCCTTTTCCTTGGCATCGGCCATGAGCGTTACCAGGAGGGGGATGCCCGCGCTGAGCTTGCGGTGGGTGTCGTCCAGGGCCGCGTGGGCGTAGACGCGGGTGTCAGCGGAGTCGTAGGCGAAGGCTGCGGCGATCGGTTCGCCCTCAAGGTCTGCGATGAACAGCGTTCCCGCGCCCGAGGGCAGCAGGGATGCGGCCACTTGCGTGAGGTATTCATCGCTCTGGGGTTTGAAACCGTTCCGGGCAGCGGTCAGGTGGAGGAAGTGCAGGAGCACGGAAATATCAGCGGGGTCCTGGGAGGCCCGGAACGTCACACCCTTCTTGTGGATGTTCCGGTACAGGTTCCGGTTGGTGGGCTTCATGCCGGCCAGGACGTCCTTGAAGTCGCCGTCCAGGTCCACGATCCAACTCAGCTCGGGCTGCTGGTTGACCGGCGCCGGCCGGAAGCCGCGCGCGCGGAGGAGAGGACCGGCGTCGGATGCTGTGAAACCTGCGGCCGCAGGTTCCATCCGGATGAAGACCGCACGTTCTTTCTTCGCCAGTGACATCAAAGCCGCTGTGGCGGCGTCGAACGCTTCCACGGACTCCGCGACGGGGCCGTAGGGCGCATAAATGACCTTGCCGGCGGGGTTCTTTTCCTCAATGGCGAGGAAGCTCCAGCCCGGGCCGGACTGTTCGTGGACACGGCGTCCCAAGGAACGCTGGACAGCAGCCCATGCCGGGGTTTGCAGGAAAAACTCCATGAATCAGTTCCCCAGCCCTGTGGTCACTGCGAAAGCAATGCTGCTATCGGTTGCGCCCTGGACAGGATGGATATTCACGGGGGCCTCGACGTCGGGGATGAACGCAGCTGCGCCACGCTGAAGCAGGAGGTCGCTCTTGGGGGAATCGAGCATGACCGAACCGGACACCACCACGACGACGGCGGGACCGTTCTGTGCCAGCGGCACAGGCTCGGCGCCCGGGCCAAGCTCAATGCGCTGCAGCTGGAATTCCTTGAAAGGCGGACGGTACAGTTCCTGCCCGAATTCCGTTCCGGTCGCCTCGATGCGCGGCACTCCCAGCGCTTCGAAACGGACCGTCTTCATCAGCTCCGGAACGTCCACGTGCTTGGGCGTGAGGCCGCCGCGAAGCACGTTGTCGGAGGAAGCCATGACTTCCAGGCCAAGGCCGTGGAGGTAGGCGTGGACATTACCGGCAGGCAGGTACACCACTTCACCGGGCTCCAGGGACAGGTGGTTGAGGAGCAGGGAGATGAGGACCCCGGGGTCTCCTGGGAAGGCTTCGTTGATGTCCAGCATTGCCGTCAATGCTTCCCGATGCGGCTCCAGTGGTGCCCCGGCAGAGAAGACGGCGACTACCTCGTTGATCGCGTCGGAAACTTGGCTTCCGCCGTCGATGAGGCGGCTGAAGGCGGCCTTCAGGCCAGCGGGCTCGTCCGGCGCGGAAAGGTCCGAAATGACATGAGTGATAACGGGAGGAACAGAGATGGCAGCCGAATCAAGGATGCGGGCAAGATGCTCAAAAACGGCCTTGGACCCGGCGGAAGGACGGAAGCCACACAGAGCCTTGAACGGAGTCAACGCAAAGATCATCTCCGGCTTGTGGTTGTCGTCGCGGTAATTGCGTTCGGCGGCGCCGGACGGGATTCCCGCTGCGTTTTCCCGGGCAAAGCCCTCCCGTGCCTGCTCGAGGCTGGGGTGCACCTGGAGTGACAGGGGCTGCTCGGCCGCCAGCAGTTTGGCGAGGAAGGGCAACCGTGGTCCGAATTCAGCCAGGCTATCGGAACCGAGGAAGCGCAGGGGATCCGATTCGATGAGCGCATTCAAGGGCTGCGTCACACCGTTGGGGTGAATGGCCGTGGAGGGGGAGTCCGGGTGGGCTCCAATCCACATTTCAGCTTCGGGACCACCCGATGCCGGCCGCCCCAGCAAGTCTGCGATCGCCGTCGTCGAACCCCACGCGTAGGGTCGCAAAACATTCTCAATTTGGTACACGAAAGAAAGTCCTTATCGTTGCGCTGAACGTGGGTGGAACGGACCTGCAAGCTTACAGCGGTGCGCACTGTCCGTTGGTGGCGACGAGGTCACGGATGCCCTGCTCGTCGCCCTGGGCCTTGAGGCCGTTCAACAATTCGATGGTGATCGGCGTGCCGTCCGGTGTGGTGGTTACCGGCGTGAAATCCGCTGACGGCGACGGCAACTGGCTTGCGGGATTGAGCCCGGCAACCGGACCGGCGGCCATGACGGTACCGGCAACGGCGTCGTCATAGGACACGACGGCGTCACTCGCCTTGGGCGTGTTGGACGACGCCAGGACTTCCTGGACCTTGGAGTGGATCAGGTCGAAGTCCGGCACGGTGGAGAACGACGCATCAAAGTCCGGAGGCCCGATGGTCAGGCGCTTGACGGGCTGGTTCTTCGACTTCAGCGCCAGGTCCACGAAACTGCCCAGCTGATTGGAAGAAATATTGGAATCCACCACCTTGGTCCCGGCATTGGCGATGTCCTCGAACTTGGTCAGCAGGGTGGCCGGATCAAGTTGCTTGAGCATGGCCTGCTGCACGCACTGCTGGCGCGCAATGCGGGCGTAGTCGTCCACGAACTCGCGGGAACGGCCATACCAAAGGGCATGGAAGCCATCCAAGTGCTGGTCGCCGGCGGGGATCCAGCCATCGGGCATGCCGTGGATTCCGTTGGCCTCATCCGTGACGGGACCACTGATGGGAACCCACCCGCCGGCCTTGATGCGGATTCCACCCATCGCGTCGATGAGCTTGGCGAACCCGTCCATGTCCACCAGGACGTAAGCCTGGACGGTGATGCCCAAGGTGCCTGACACCGCTTCCAGCGTGGCCTGCGCGCCGGGATCGGCAACGCCGGGGTAGAGGTCTTGATAATTGTTGGTGACCTCGGTGTTGACGGCATTGATGAGGCATTCGTCGCCGCAGTTGTAGCCCTCGGGATAAACCTCGCGCATGGGCGAGCCCTCGCTGAACTGGGCATTCTGGAGGTTGCGTGGGACGGAGATGATGGCACTCTCGCCCGTTTTTGCGTCGACGCTGATAACGGAGAGGCTGTCCGGGCGCCGGCCCGTCCTGTCGTCCCCGGCGTCGCCACCCATCATGAGGAAGTTGTAGCGTCCGTCCACGGGATCGATGGCCGGACCGGCATTGAAGATGCTGCCGATGGCGTTGCGGCTCACGTTCAGGACGTAGGCGATGTAGCCTAACGATCCGCTGGCGAGGATGGTGGAGACTGCCACCACCACGGCAATGATCGGCCGCATCCCCGGTGCCAGGAGCGTCGGCCTGATAATCCGCAAAGTGTTGAGGAACAGGTAAGCCCAGCCCAAAGCCAACGCCACCAGGACCACGATGATGATGAGGGATCCGACGGGGTGGGTGACGATGCTGAGCAGCATGGTGCGGTTGACCAAGGCAATGAAGAGGGTCAGCAGCGCCAATGCCCACACGGTGAGCGTGATGCGCAGCGCCACCCGGCCAAGTTTCCGGTCCCCGGCAACGATCTGGGCGCTGCCGGGGATGAAGAGGGTGAGCAGGACCAGCACGAAGGCGCGTTTGGTCCGTACCGGGGCGCTTGCGCCGGACGGATAGCGGACAGGATCAGTCAGGGCGGAACCGGGCTGATTCGAGGTCTTGTGCATGGTAGTCAACCGCAGCCTTCCTAGCGGGAGCTCCGGGCTGAGGCGTTGGCGGGAGAGAAGACTTCTTCTACTTTGCGCCGAAGGTTTTCACCCTTCTTGGTGGCGACGTCGTTCAGTT
Organism: Arthrobacter sp. AK01; assembly: GCF_021109375.1. Lineage (NCBI taxonomy): Bacteria > Bacillati > Actinomycetota > Actinomycetes > Micrococcales > Micrococcaceae > Arthrobacter > Arthrobacter sp. AK01. The sequence goes on along the minus strand of NZ_JAJOHP010000005.1, from coordinate 96,830 downwards.
CCTGGGCAAACGTGAGCAGGTCCGACCGGAGCTTTGAAGCAAGTTCATCCGTTCCGGAGGCCAGGACGCGCACGGCCAGGAGACCAGCATTACGGGCGCCTGCGATGGACACCGTGGCCACCGGTACACCGGCGGGCATCTGCACGATGGACAGGAGGGAATCCATGCCGTCCAGGGTCTTCAGGGGGACCGGAACGCCAATCACGGGGAGGGGGGTGACTGAGGCAAGCATGCCGGGGAGGTGAGCTGCACCACCGGCGCCGGCGATGATGACCCGGAGACCACGTTCATGGGCTGTCTGGCCGTAACGGATCATTTCCGTGGGCATGCGGTGTGCCGAAACGACGTCCGCTTCGAAGGGGATGCCGAACTCGGCCAAGGCGTCCGCGGCGGCCTCCATGACCGGCCAATCGGAATCCGAACCCATCACGAGCCCAACCAGCGGGGCTGTTGATTCTGACGTCATGCGGTCTCCTCGGAGGTAGTCTGCGCCGGCATGCGGCCGTCACGGATGATGTCTGCAACGGCTGTGGCGCGCTGGCGGACGGAGTCGACGTCGGAAACCGAGCTGCCGACAAGGTTGACGTGGCCGATCTTGCGGCCGGGGCGAACGGACTTGCCGTAGGAGTGGACCTTCGCTGCCGGTTCGTAGGCCAAAGCCATGGGGAAGGCCTTGAAGAGGTCCTGGTTTTCGCCGCCAAGGAAGTTCTTCATGACTACTACCGGGGCCAACGCGTCGGTAGCACCGAGCGGGAGGTCCAGCACAGCCCGAAGGTGCTGTTCGAACTGGCTGGTGATGGAACCGTCCTGGGTCCAGTGACCAGTGTTGTGCGGGCGCATGGCAAGTTCGTTGATGAGGAAGCCTGCTCCGACACCCGGGGTTTCAAACAGCTCTGCAGCCATGACACCCGTGACGCCAAGCTCGTTGGCGATGCGCAGCGCAGCTTCTTCGGCGGCAGCTGCCACCTCAAGGGGAATGTTCTGGGCCGGTGCGATGACTTCGTCGCACACCCCGTCCACCTGGATGGTGTGGACCACGGGCCAGGCACGGGACTCGCCGCTGGGCGTGCGGGCCACCAGGGCGGAGAGCTCGCGGCTGAAGTCCACCTTGGCTTCTGCCAGCAGGGGGCTCATTGCCTGGAACCAGTCGGCAGTTTCCAAGGCTTCGTCCGGGGCGTCAACGATCCTGACTCCCTTGCCGTCATAGCCACCGCGGGGCGTCTTCAAGACGACGGGCCAGCCGATCCTTTCGCCGAAGGCCACGAGCTCTTCAACGGTGTTGACTGCTGACCACTCCGGGTTGGGAAGGCCGAGCCGGTCGATCGCAGCCCTCATGACCAGCTTGTCCTGGGCATTGACCAAGGCATCAGGTCCGGGCTGGACGTTAACGCCGGCATCCAGCAGGGCCTGCAGGTGTTCCGTGGGAACGTGCTCGTGGTCGAAGGTCAGCACGTCCAGGCCCTTGGAAAACTCGAGGAGAGCGTCCAGGTCCTTGTAGTCACCGATCGGGGCTGTGGCCACTGCGGCTACAGCCGAAACGTCCTCACCCTCGGCCAAAACACGGAGTTCGAAGCCCAGGGCGGTAGCGGGCGGGGCCATCATTCGTGCGAGCTGGCCGCCGCCAACAACGCCAATTACTGGAAAAGTCACAATGTTCAGCCTACCGAACCGGTGGCAGGATCACTGATTCTGCCGTCCTCCGGGCCGGTTTTTTGCGGCGTGAAGCGCCAGTATCGGCGTTCTCACAGCCCACCCAAAGGCAGCGCTTGGAAATCGGCGCTAAAATGGGTTTGGCCCATCGGCCCACTTTTCAACGGCCATGGAGGGTCATGATCACCACACTTGCAGATCGCATCCGCGGACTTGCCTCGCTTTTTTGGCGTGAGGTAGCAAAGTTCGGCGCCGTCGGCGGTGTTGCTTTTGTCATTGACTCGGCCGTTTTCATCTGGCTTTTCTCCGGTCCGATGCACGGCAGCGAAGTGTGGGCAAAGGCCATTGCAACGATTGTTGCCAGTGTTTTCTCCTGGGTCGCAAACCGTTTCTGGACCTTCCGCCACCGCAAACAGGCCAACGTCGTCCGTGAAGCCGTGCTTTTTGCCGTCATGAACCTCGTGGGCCTCCTGATTGCATCAGGGTGCGTTTGGTTCGCCAAATACGTCCTGGACCTCAATGACAAGCCTTCGCTGTTCATCGCCGGCAGCGTCGTGGGGCTCATCCTGGGCACTATCTTCCGCTTCTTCGCATACCGGTTCTGGGTGTTCAACGAAGAATTGGATGCCGAGCCGGAGTTCTCACACGACCACGAGATCATCGAGCTTCACCACAAGGCCAAGGCCGGCGCGGAAAGCGGTGCTGCGAACCCGGCCACCGGCGAGTTCCCCTCAATCAAGAACGGCTGACGCGCTCGTTCTCCAGCAGGTGCCCGGTGACTTCCAGGTCCGGGTGGACCAACACTACTGAGCCATCTTCCTTCCAGGCACCCAACGACGCTGCAAGGCAGGGCTCCAAGCCTTCGGCGGCACGTACCAGAAGGCGCACGCCGGGTTCCTGCGCACCGGCAAAACCGTCGATGAGGGCTTCGTGCGTGAGCGCTGATGCGCCCCGCACTGCCGGCAGCTCCGCCCCAGGGTCACTGTGCGCCATGAAGACATCGCCATGGGAGCGGACTTCCGCCGCGTAATCCACGACGCCGGATGGCAGCTCTCCCGGCCAGCGCATCGCCAGTGCCGCGAGCGGTACGGCGACGACAGCGTCGAAGCCTGCCCCGGCGTCGTCGTTGGGCTTGTCTGTGACCAGAAGATCCGCCGAGGTCTCATCGAAGACCACTTCCATCCCGAGCTGCCACGCCGCCAATGCCCAGACAAAGGACTTCCAGTGCGCCGGCAGGTCCAGCCGGATTGCCATTCCGGGTTCGGCGTCCAGTTCGTCCTGCAGGAGATTGCTGGTCTTGGCTACCCAGTTATCCAGGACCCGGCCGGAGAGCTCTACCCGTTCGGAGTCGGGACCGTACCAAGTGAGTCGTGGTGACGTTGAATGTCCGGATCGCAGGGTGGTCATCAGGTTCACTGCCGGGATGCTCATGCGTCAATCTTGCCACGGTGATCCCGCGCCGTCCTTGGGGTCGGCGGGGCGATTGTGAATTGCGCCACATGCGATTTTGTCCAATCGGTGGGGGCTCCGGGCTGACTCTGTTGTTTTCCGCGGAAATTCAATGAAAGTTCACGTAAATCGATGCGGGGCTCCCATTTGCCGCGGGTAGACGCGGCGGCGCCGCCAAAAATGTTGGGCGTGGCGCATCCCACGTTTCTACGGATTCTTGATTATTATCCCGGCGCGGCTTGACTGGTGGGTAGTTACACGCGTGTAATTAGTAATCAAACGCCGCTGCACAGAGGACCGGAACGTCGCCGGGAATCGGAAATACATCCAAGCAGCAGCTGCAAAATCAGGAGGGACGCCATGGGGCAAGCGTTGCGTATCCAGGAAGATGCAGTCGTCGCAGAACATGCGTCGGTGAAATACCGTTCGCGGGAAGTACCGGGGGATTGGTACCTCGACCCAGCGGACCCGGAAGCGGCAGGCCGATACAACCAGAATGTGCAGGACTCTTTGGAGGATCAGGCAACTGCCCTCCTGGCCGCACACGAAGCGCTGATCGGTGACCTGCCCGCTGGGCCGGACGAAGATGTGGACGACCCTCCCATGGAGTTGCGTCGTCCGCTTGAGACGCCGGGGCAGCCCGTGTGGATCGGCCTTCCCGGCCAAGGCGATTTCGATGACGAAGGCGAACTTGGTTGGCAGACTGATGCGCTGTGCGCGCAGACCGATCCGGAAGCCTTCTTCCCCGAAAAGGGTGGATCAACCAGGGATGCCAAAAAGGTCTGCGGAGCGTGCAACGTCCGTTCGCAGTGCTTGGAGTACGCCCTCGCCAATGACGAGCGGTTCGGTATTTGGGGCGGACTCTCTGAGCGGGAACGTCGTCGGCTAAGGAAGCGAGCGGTCTAATTCTCAAGGAAGTTCATGTTACCGCCGTCGTGGTTTCCCACGATGGCGGCAACTATCTCCCCAGGACACTGGCGGCACTGTCGAACCAGACGCGTTCGGCAGATGCCGCCATTGGCATTGATACAGGTTCCACAGACAACTCGCTGGACTTGCTCCGTGAAGCTTTCGGCCAGGACAAGGTCACCACCTTCCAGCAGGCGAAGTCCGGCTTTGGCGCCGCCATCCAGGCAGGGCTGCAGGAGCTGGCTCCGGAGAGCGGCAGGGACAAGGACGGCAACGGAACTGAAACCGGCCCGGTCAAGTGGCTATGGCTTCTTCATGACGACGCTGCGCCGGCACCGGACGCCTTGGCGGAACTTCTCCACGCCGTGGAACGGGCCCCTTCGGTCACCGTTGCCGGATGCAAGCAGCTCGGTTGGGACAACGAGCGGCATCTGGTGGACGTAGGACTCTCCACCAGCCGCTGGGCCGAGCGCCTGACATTGATCGACGCGGACGAAGTCGACCAAGGCCAATACGATGCCCGCACGGACACCTTCGCCGTGAATTCCGCCGGCATGTTGGTCCGCCTCGATGTCTGGGAACAGCTGCAGGGCTTTGACCCTGCCCTGCCCGGTAGCGGCGATGACGTGGATTTCTGCTGGCGCAACTGGCTTGCGGGCAACAGGGTCGTGGTCGTACCGAGCGCCCGCATGTTCCACGTCGAGCACCGCCCGCATGGTTTGGGGACTTCCTCCGCCGCGCGCAAAGCCCAGATCCATATGCGGCTCAAGCACACGCCGTGGTGGAACGTGCCGTTCCAAGCGGTCGGGGCTTTGTTCGGTGCGATGGTTCGCCTGGTGTTGAGCATCCTGGTCAAGGAACCGGGCTATGGCTTCTCCCAGTTCACCGCAACTGTTGCGGCCTTGATGCGGCCTTTGGCCATTGGCAGGGGCCGCCGTATCGCGGCCAGGACACGCCGCGTTCACCGCTCCGTGGTCAGGGGCCTGCAGACGTCCACACGCGAGGTCCGGGCCAACAGGCGGTCATTGCTGGAAGCGATCCGTCCGAGTGAAGAAACTTCCGCTGTCTCGGACCTGCTGGCTCCCGAACCAAGCGGAGATGCCGCGGACGACTTTGCGGCGCTGGCAACAAACGAACGTGGATGGGTGGGTACAGGGGCAGTTGCAGCCGCCTTGCTTGCCCTGGCCGCCGCACTGGTTGGACTGCTCGGACTGGTCCGTTCCGGCACGGTTGCCGGTGGCGGGCTGCTTCCTCTGGCGGCATCGCCAGCTGACATTTGGGGCAACGCCTCCACTTGGTGGATATCCCTTGGAGCAGGACTGCCCGGGCATGGCGATCCGTTCGGCTATGTGTTGTGGCTGCTGTCCCTCGTTGGCGGCGGAGACGGCGATTCGGCCATGGCCTGGTTGTTGATCCTTGCCATGCCACTGTCCGCTGTCGGCGCGTGGTTTGCTGCGGGTGCGTTGACTGCCAAGCGCCGTTTCCGGACGGTGGCGGCCCTGGCTTGGTCCGCCGCGCCGGCACTGCTGATCGCGATCAACGAGGGCCGCGCGGGAGCCCTGGTTGCACACGTCATGATGCCATTGCTGCTGCTTGCCCTGCTGCGCGCCTCAGGATCTGCCATCGGCCAAGGACGTTCGCATGCAGTAACGTCACTCAGCAGGCGGCCGGCTCCGATCCTTGGAAAACCGGGCATCAACGGGACACCGTCCTGGACAGCCGCGGCAGCCGGGGGACTGGTAATGGCCATTGTGACTGCCTCGGCACCGTCCCTGTTGGGCCCGATTGCCGTTGCGGTGATCCTGGCCGCCGTCATCCTGGGACAACGCGGCAAGACCCTGTGGTGGTCGCTTCTTCCCACCGTAGCTTTGTTCCTGCCGTACGGAATCTCCGTATTGGACAGGCCCCGTGCCTTGCTCGCTGATCCCGGCGTGCCGCTCACCTTCGAGGCAGCACCGCTGTGGCAACAACTGCTGGGCCAGCCGCTGGCTTTTGACGTCGACGCAGGACTGACCGGCCTGACGCTCTTTGGTCCCGGAGCCATGCCCTGGGCACTGCTGCTCGCCCTGTTGGTCAGCGCGCCGGTCCTGATACTCGCCGTTGCGGCATTGTTCCTGCCCGGCAAGCGCACCGCCCTGGCCAGGGTCTTCTGGCTGGCAGCGTTGACCATTTTGGCAAGCGGATGGCTGGTGGGCCATGTCGCCACGGGCGTGAACAACAACGTCATTGTGGGACCCTTTACCGGTCCGGCCGTATCGGCGGCGGGCATGTTGCTGCTCGGGGCTGCCGTCATCGGTGCCGATAAGATCTTTGCCGCTCCCCGCCGGATGACTGATTCGCAACGTCGACGACTGCCGCTGCGGCCCATCGCGTCCGGACTGGCCTTGGCTCTCCTCGTCGCCGGGCCCTTGGCCGGCATGGGCGCATGGGCAGTACAGAATGTCCTTCAGCCGTCCCCAGCACCCGGGGCGACAGCGGCACCGGACGCTACCAGTCCGACGTCGTCCCTCGGCTCCCCACGCCAGGTGTGGCCGGTGGACTCAGCTACTTTGCCGGCCACCGCGGTGGACCGTGGCCAGGGACCTGAACGTACCCGGACCCTGGTTATCACCAGCGGTGAGCAGGGTGCCTTCACGTCATCGCTGATGCGCGGCGCGGGCACGACCCTGGACAGTCTGTCCACTATTGCCTCCGCCCGGACCATCATCGGGGCGCCGGGCCGCGAAGAAACAGCCGCCGACGACGCTGCCACCGCATCCCTCCGCCGAGCCGTGGCCACCATTGTGGCCAGCACCGGTGTGGACCCCCGCGCGGACTTGGAACAACTCGGCGCCGGATTCGTAGTCCTCAAGGCCGCGGACAACGCGGCACAGCTGACAGCCAGCAGGATCGACGCCGTCCCCGGCCTCGTTGCCGTCGGCCAGACCGACGCCGGGTGGCTGTGGCGTGTCACGCCGAAGAACCAGCCTGCAGCTACCGCCGCGGATACTGCCCACCGCGTTCGAATCGTGGATTCCAAGGGCGAAACAGTAGGAAACCTGCCGTCCGGGGAAGTGTCCGTGGATGCCGCCGTGCCGGCCGGCGACGAAGGCCGCCAGGTTGTCCTGGCCGAACGGTCCGATCCCGGCTGGACAGCATGGATCGACGGCCGCCAACTTAAGGCCAGCACATCCGGCTGGTCGCAGGCCTTCGAACTTCCGGCCAGTGGTGGTGAGCTGGAAATCCGGTACACGAACCCTTGGGCCTTGTTGTTCGGAATCCTGCAGGCCGTGGTGATCGGATTGACGGTCCTGTTGGCCATTCCAATGCCAGCACGCCGCACCCGAACCGGCATGTCGAGGGATGAAGTCTCCCTCCGTAAGGAGTACAGCAGTGTCTGACGACCAGAAGCCGCCGGTCGACCATAAAGCGTCCCGCAGCTCCCCCAAGGGCTCCCGAAGCTCCAACAAAGGCGTCATTACGGGCGTCCTCTCCGCAGTGGTTATCCTGGCCGCAGGCGGAGGTGCTGTTGCCGCGACCTCGATGGTGCCCCAGCCTTCCGGCGGTACCACTATGGATGTCCGGCAGGCTGATGTCCCTGCAGGGCGGTCCCTGGGTGTTTGCCCCGAGCCTGCAAGGCTGGTCAACGGCACCGTCGTGGGTACGGACGCGGACTTCAGCCCTGTCTCCACCACCGCAACCAGTGCCCTCAACGCTGTGGTGCTGAGCAACCCGGCCGGAACGGTTCCCGGAAGCAAGGTGACGTCGCTGGGAGGCGACGCGGTGGCTGAGATCGCCAAGGCCCCCACCAGCACTCCTACGCCAACGTCCGGTCCGCCGGTGCTGGCAGCAGGTGTTGCCTCTATTTCCCCCGTGAGCTCTCCGACAGTCGTAGGCGCGGATCCCCTGGGTAATGAGCAGGCATCCATGGCCGCCCATCTCAGTTATGCCGCAACAGATGGCGACCTCCGCGGCCTGGCCACGGCCCAATGCCAGCCGCCAGGTAACGATGCGTGGCTCCTGGGCGCCAACACCGCAGTGGGCCGCACGTCCGTCCTGAACCTGAGCAACGCCTCGGAGACTCCTGCGACGGTCAACCTCGACCTCTTCGGGTACGAAGGCCAGATCCAGGCACCAGGCGCGCGTGGCCTCCTGGTAGCTCCCGGAACCACCCGCTCAATAAACCTTGCGGGGCTCGCTCCGAGCGAATCCCAGCTTGCTGTCCACGTCCGCAGCACAGGCGGCCCTGTTTCCGGGACCATCCAGCAGAGCGTGCTGCGAGGACTCGCTCCCGGTGGCGTTGAGTATCTTTCGCCGGGAGACGGCCCCTCAAACCTGCAGGTGATGTCCGGGGTAGATATCCAGGACCCGGCCGCCACCAAGGCATTGGCCGGTAAATCAGGTTTCGCTGACGCTGTACCGGCCCTCCAGATCGCCGTTCCCGGTTCCACCGACGCCGTGGTGCAGGTGAGCCTGTACGGTGCCAATGGTGAACGAAAGCTTCCCGGCGGGGGAGTGGTGACGGTCAAGGGCGGATCAGTTGCCACGCTGAACCTGGAAGGAATTCCGGCCGGAACCTACACCGTCAAGGCAAGCTCGGACGTGGCATTCGTGGCATCGGCCCGCGTCACGCGGGGCGCCAAAGCCGAGGAAGCCACCGATTTCGCGTGGTCTCCCGCCTCGGCCCGCCTGGGAAGCCAGCATCTGGTAGCTGTTCCACGGGACGGCCAGAGGTTCCTGAGTTTTGGTGTGCCCGAGGGCCGCGGCACCATCAGCTACGCTCCAGTGACCGCCAACGGTGCGGTGGGCAAGGCAGTTGACGTCGATATGTCCGGTGGGACCACATCGTTGATAGAGCTCCCTGCAAAGTCCGGAGACTCGCCGATAGCAGGGTATGTGGTGTCAGCTTCCGGCGACCCGATTTATGGGGCCTTGGTCCTGGGCAAACAGGGCCGTGCGGACGTTTCCGTCGTGGCAATCCAGGACGCAGCGGCGGGACTTGAGAAGGTCCCGGTCTCGGTGGGGTACTAGCCCGGGGCGGGCGGGCAGCGAAAGCCGCCTGCCGCCGTCGTGATTGATACAGGGTTATTGATACCGGCGGCGGTACACGGGATCGAGTGTTTCCGGCGGCACGCCCAGCATTTCGGCGGTGTACTCGACCACGACATCATGGACCAGGTCCTGCAGTTCCTCACGGGTGTTGGAGCCTTGCTCCACCACCCGGCGGTAAACGGTGATCATGGGCGCTTCGCCACGGCCGCCGGGCGTATATGAGCCCATGGGGGCAGAGTTTCCAGTGGCGACCAGCTGTTCCAGATGGGGCGGGATTTCATCAACGGCAAAGAGCACGCCGTCGAGCTGTTTGCCCCACATGTCCTGGAGCCGCTCGGCGGAGTCCAGCACCATATCGTCGAACCGCTCTGACCGGGTTCGGAAACCAGGCAGGTTGGCGAGCATCAATTCGCCCCGCAGTCCCCGCCCGTGGCGGTTGCGCCGGCGCTGCCGGAAGCCGCGAACACCTGTACCGGCGTGTTCCCCCGCCTGATCGCCATCGGCGTCAGTCCACCGGATGTTGAACCCGGGAACATGTGGCTGTGACTGCATATATCGACTTTAGTACCGAGGAACCGCCAGCGCGACATCATGGCATGCACCGCGCCGGAGCTGGTGGCACTCATCGGTGTCCGTGGAGGGCGCGGGGGCCCCAATGCGCAGTGCAGGTGCCAATTGGCGCTAATCTGGGATGTTGTGGGTGCTATTCGTCAATGTTCAAGATCAGCCTGCCGCCAGTCCGCGGTGGCCACTTTGACGTACGTGTACGCCGAGTCGACCGCCGTCCTGGGTCCTCTCGCGACGTATGCCGAACCGCACGCCTACGACCTCTGCTCCCAGCACGCCGGAAGCCTGACGGTTCCGCGGGGCTGGGAAGTCCTGCGCCTGGCGATGCCCGCAAACCCGCCCGAGCCCGGCCCTGATGACCTGCTGGCCCTTGCCAACGCCGTCCGCGAGGCAGCCTCGGCAGCACCTGAGTCGCCTGCCCGGCACAACCACGCGCAGATGGAACCGCCCGCCGGCGTCGAAGGAACCCGTCGCGGCCACCTGCGAATCCTCCGCGAACCGTCCTGACGGGCAGTCCTCTTTGCCGGATCCTGGCGTCGGGACGCAATTCGTCGCCGTGCTCCAAACCGGCTGATCCTGCGCGGTAGTCTGGAATCTGCAGATAAGTCCGCCAGCGGCGCCATGCAGGCGCCACCCAGGGAGCATCATTCATGCCAAAGGTCAGTCCTGAACTGTTGTCCATCCTGCGCTGCCCCGTGACGGGTTCAGCGTTGGTCCAGGAGGGCGAGGAGCTGGTCTCCACCTCCGCCGCAGCGGACGGTGAAAAGCTCCGCTACGCGATTGAGGATGGCATCCCGCTGCTCCTGCCTCCGGAGCTGCTTGCCGCGGCCAATGCTGCCACCTCCGGCCAGCACGATTCCAAGGCATAAGCGCACTTTCTTCTTCATCAAAACCGCACGGTACCCCTAAGGATTTCCATGACTTTTGACTTCAAAGTGGCTGACATTACCCTTGCGGAGGCAGGCCGCCACCAGATCCGCCTTGCCGAGCATGAAATGCCGGGCCTCATGTCCCTTCGGGCTGAGTTTGGCGCCTCTCAGCCGCTCAAGGGTGCGAGGATCGCGGGTTCCCTGCACATGACGGTCCAGACTGCCGTCCTCATCGAGACCCTCACCGCACTGGGTGCTGAGGTCCGCTGGGCTTCGTGCAACATCTTCTCCACCCAGGATGAAGCTGCTGCCGCCGTCGTGGTCGGCAAAGGTACGCCGGAAAACCCCCAGGGTGTTCCCGTCTTCGCTTGGAAGGGCGAAACGCTGGAGGAGTACTGGTGGACTGCCGAGCAGATCCTCACGTGGCCGGGCGCTGAGACCAATCCGGAGCTCGGCCCCAACATGATTCTCGACGACGGCGGCGACGCCACGCTGCTGCTGCACAAGGGCGTCGAATTCGAAGCCGCAGGAGCAGTGCCCACCGCGACGGAAGAAGATCCCGAGGAATACGTCCTCATCCTGGACCTCCTCCGCCGGACCCTCGCTGCCGATCCGCAGAAGTGGACGCGCCTGGCTGCCCGCATCGAGGGCGTCACCGAGGAAACCACTACCGGTGTGCACCGCCTCTACCAGCTCGCCGAGCAGGGCAAGCTGCTCTTCCCGGCCATCAACGTCAACGACTCCGTCACCAAGAGCAAGTTCGACAACAAATACGGCATTCGCCACTCCCTGCCGGACGGCATCAACCGTGCCACGGACGTCCTCATGGGCGGCAAAGTGGCCGTCGTGTGCGGTTATGGCGATGTGGGCAAGGGCGCAGCGGAGGCACTGCGCGGCCAGGGCTCGCGCGTCATCGTTACCGAAATCGACCCCATTTGCGCCTTGCAGGCCGCGATGGACGGTTACCAGGTGGCCAAGCTTGAATCGGTGCTCGCACAAGGTGACATCTTCATCACCACCACGGGCAACAAGGACGTCATCATGGCCGAGCACATGCTGGGCATGAAGAACAAAGCGATCGTTGGCAACATCGGGCATTTCGATAACGAGATCGACATTGCCGGGCTCGCAAAGATTCCCGGTGTCAAGAAAGTGGAGATCAAACCACAGGTCCACGAGTGGGTCTTCGAGGCCGGCACGGGCTCGGAGCGGTCCATCATCGTCTTGTCCGAGGGCCGGTTGCTGAACCTGGGCAACGCCACGGGCCACCCGTCCTTCGTGATGAGCAACTCCTTCGCCAACCAGACGATCGCGCAGATCGAACTCTGGACCAAGAAGGACCAGCCCGCGGGCGAACGCGAATACGGCAAGCAGGTTTACGTGCTTCCCAAGATCCTGGACGAGAAGGTCGCACGACTGCACCTGGACGCGCTGGGCGTGGAACTGACCGAACTGAGCAAGGACCAGGCGGACTACTTGGACCTTGACGTTGCCGGACCTTACAAGCCGGAGCACTACCGCTACTAAGCAACGCTGCGTCACCCAAATCGATGGCGAAAGGCCGGACACGCGACCAGCGTGGCCGGCCTTTCGGCTAGAATTGGGTGTTCAGTATTGCTTGCCGGGGGACAGGAAGACGGGAACCATGACGGAAGTCGCCAAACGGAAAACGGGCAAGATCCTTGCCATCGTAGGGATCTGCGCCGCTATTGCCGTGGGCGGAATTGGAGTCGCAACGGTGCCCGGGCTGCTGGCCGGTGGTACCCAGCTTGGTGGGGCCGCGCCGTCGCCGACTCCCACGGTGGAGGCCAAACCCGTGGAGTTGGGCATCACGCCGCTGGACGGAGCGATTGAGTGGAACCCCGTGGTGGGCCCACAGATCAAGGCGGTCAACGGCAAGGTCAAGGACGTGGTGCTGGCACCAGCCGATGGTGGTGTGCCAGTGCAGGGCAAGATCAGTCCTGACGGGACCACGTGGTCCACCGTGGAAGTCCTGAAGTTCAAGACCCAGTACAGCTATTCCTTCACCGTGGTGGATACCGCCGGGAAGGAAACCAAAAAGACCCAGACTTTTACCACGGTTTCCGCGGCCTATGAGGCCGACGCGTCCGTTTACCCCCGCAACGGCACTACAGCGGGTTCCGGGCAGCCCATCGAGATCAACTTCAGTGAGCCTGTGGTGGACAAGGCGGCCATGGAGAAGCGGGTTGCCATCACCGTTTCCTCCGGCCAACCTGTGGCCTGGCATTGGTACTCCGATAAGAAGGTGCGGATCCGCCCTGAAGCTTTCTGGGCTTCGGGTACCACCGTCACCGTCGACATGAAACTCCTGGGCGTCGACTTCGGAAACAAGATGATCGGCAACGCGGATGTGGTTTCCACGTTCACCACCGGCCCCCAGCGCGTGGCTGTGGTGGATGACACCACCAAGACCATGAACGTGTACTCCGACGGACAACTGGTCCACACCGCTCCAGTATCCCTGGGTGGCGAGGACTGGCTTTCTCCCACGGGCTATGCCGTGATCCTGGAGCAGGAGCGCAAATCCAACTTCAACGCCGGCAGTATCGGCCTTAAGCCGGGGGACAAGGGCTACTATGCGCCGATGGTGGTGGATTATGCCAACCGCCTGACGTGGTCCGGCGTCTATGTCCACCAAGCCCTTGAATCCGCTTGGGGGGCCATTGGCCGGGTCAACGTCTCGCATGGATGCGTCGGCCTGCTGCCGGACGATGCCGCATGGTTCTTCAACAACATGAAGACCGGCGACGTTGTCCAGATCCTGAACACCGGGGCTCCTGCGGTGGAACCATTGGAAGGCTTCGGGGACTGGAACATCCCGTGGGCGAGCTACGCCCAGCGGTAGTCCCGAGGCTAAGATTGTTGCAGTGATTATTTCCTGCGCTCTTTGACCCACACTTCACGTGCCGACCATGCGTTGGCCCTCCATTTCGTGCTGCCCTCTGTGGTGATTCCGGGTGTCCCTGCGGGGAACCCGTTTGCGGGTTCCCCGGCTCCTTCCACCGGACCCCTTTTCACCCTTTGGAGCACCCATGACTCTTTCACCAACCCTTCGCCCGGACTGCGGCAGTTGCTTTGCGCTTTGCTGCACCGCTCTGGGATTCGCCCGCTCGGCTGACTTCGCCATCGACAAGCCAGCGGCCACGGCATGCCCGAACATGGCGGACGATTTTTCCTGCTCGATCCATCAACGCCTGGTGTCGCGGGGGTTCCGCGGCTGCACGGTTTTTGATTGCTTCGGCGCTGGCCAGGTGGTTTCACAGCACACCTTCTCGGGCACCAGTTGGACTCAAGACCCCGCGTCAAGGTCCTCGATGTTCGCCGTATTCAAAGTAGTCAGGCAATTTCACGAGATGCTCTGGTACTTGGCCGAAGCCAGTCAACGAACCTTCGATCCGGACCTCGCATCGGCAGCGGATCACTTGTCCGGGCACATAGCAACCATCGCCCAAGGCAACGCCCCCGCGGTGCTGGCCACCGACGTCGAAACCTTGCATGGAGAGGTGCGGACCCTCCTGATGGAGGTCAGCGAAGAACTGCGCGCCTCCTACGGTGCCGAGGACAAGCAGACGTTCGACGGCGGCCCTCACCGGGACGGTGAATCGGCCAGCGCGGACTTGGGCAGCAGAGACCTCATGGGAGCCAACCTTGCCAACCGGCGTCTCTGCGGAGCAGACCTCCGCAGTGCCTACCTGATCGGAGCAAACCTCAGGAACAGCGACCTCACAGCCGTTGACCTTCTGGGAGCAGATCTTCGCGGAGCGCAACTCCACGGCACAGACCTCTCCAAGGCCCTATACCTCACCCAACCGCAAATCAACGCCGCCGAAGGCGATGCCACAACCCTCCTACCCCCACGACTTACCAGACCGGCCCAGTGGTGATTTTGGCTGGCAACAGCCGCACCAGAGCTAGGACTCGTGGCTGAACGGCAGCTTCCTGAGTCGTTCCCCGACAGTCGCATTCCGCTGCTCCGCCTGGCGCAGGCGGGCGAGTTCGCGGTTGCGCCGTTCCCCGAGGACTGCCCCGATGTAGTCCTCGGGGATGGTGCCTGGGGGAGGGGGAGGGGCGACGTATCTTGCGAGTTCGGACGCCAAGGATGCCGCCATGTTCACGCGCGATGCCGGGGCCATGAGGTACGCCTGCTGCACAAACGTTCCTGCCCTGCGCGCGGTGGCGTCGGGGACCCTGCCGATGTCAGCCATGGCTACCCAGGCCTGAAGGTAGTGGGGTGCCACGGGCATGATCCGTGGCTTGGAGGGAACACGCTGACGGAGCGAGTAAGTGCCGGCGACGATGTCGCCCAGGCGCTTGGACTTGTCGTTGAAAAGCGCTACTCCGATGGCCAGGCCACCGAACGTCATGTAGATCTCCAGGAAGCCGAGGAGGCCACGGATGAGGGCGTGGCGGAATCGGATGGACCCGCCGTCGTCGCGAACGATGCGAAGTCCTGTGGCGAGCTTTCCCAGGGACCGTCCTCGGGTGAGGGTCTCCACGGCGACGGGCACGATCACGACAGAGAAAACGATGCTGCTGAGGACCAATGCCTGGATGGCGGCGTCATCGAGGTCCTGGGAGGCGGCGCCGATGAGGATGATGAGCAGTATTGCGAGGATGACCTGGGAGATGACATCAAGGATGAGCCCCAGTGCACGGGCAGCGAAGGAGGCCGGGCGCAACTCCAGGACCACTGCCTCGCCGGTGATGATTGAACTCATGCCCGCCCCCATGCTTCGCAAACGCGGCGGGCCCACGGCGTGCCCGCACCAATGAGTCTAGCTGCGGCACTGACCCGGTGGGTGGCACAGGCGCTAGGGTGGTGCCGTGGACATTGACGCCTTCTCGGCCGTGCAGGGGGACAAGTGGTCCCGGCTTCATTTCCTTGCGCACAAGCGCCGGCTCACGGGAGCCGAAGCGGATGAACTGCTGAGGCTGTACCAAACGGTGTCCGGACATCTGTCCCTGATTCGCTCCGTGGCCCCGGAGAGCGGCTTGTCGGCATCACTGTCTGCTGCACTGGCGCAGGCCCGGACACGGTTCACGGGCGCGCGCTCGAACTTCATGGAGGACCTGGCACGGTTCTTCGTTATTTCCTTGCCCGCGGCGTTCTACCGAATCCGCTGGCTCACCCTTTGGTGCGGGCTTGCCTTCGTGCTGGTAGCGGGCGCCTATGCCCTGTGGATCGGCACGTCACCGGATGCGTTGAGGGCCGTAGCCAGTGACGCAAAAGTGCAGCAGTACGTGGAGGAGGACTTCATTGACTACTACTCGGAGAATCCCGCTGCCTCGTTCGCAGGCGCTGTGTGGACGAACAACGCCTGGATTTCCGCTCAGGCTGTGGCGTTTGGAGTCACCGGGTTCTGGGTGCCGTTCATCCTGTTCATGAACGCACAAAGCCTGGGAGTCGCCGCAGGGCTTTTCCTGGCAACGGGAAAGATGGATATCTTCTTCAGCTACATCCTTCCGCACGGCCTGATGGAACTCACCGCGGTGTTCATTGCCTGCGCGGCCGGGCTCAAGATTTTCTGGGCCATGGTGCGGCCCGGTCCCAGGACGCGGCTCCAGGCTGTGGCCGATGAAGGACGGTCTTTGATGACAGTTGCCCTCGGGTTGGTGCTCGTCCTGCTGATTTCCGGGATAGTGGAGGGCTTCGTGACGCCGAGTGCGTTGCCTGTGTGGGCCAAGATCACCATCGGTGCGTTGGTTTTGGCTGGTTATTGGGTCTACACCTTGGTACTCGGTGGGAGGGCAGCCCGCGCCGGTGTCACCGGTGACCTGGATGCCCACGACGCCGGGTATCGCAGCATCGCCGCGTAGACCTTACAGTTACGTTTCGATCTGGTCGCAGCCGGGGTGGCACCGCGTGTCTGTGTAAAGCCGGGCGGTAGGCTCGAATGCAGACAAGAGAGCCGGCAGCACCCCAATCGCCGGTGGATGCCTACGGAAGTGAAACCCGCTGTGAGCGACAAGAGCCAGAAACCACAAGAACCGGACACGGACGTCCATGAGGACCCCAACGAACCGGCCTTCGACTGGATGAAGCCGAAGGCCTCCGGCACTGCTTCCGGCGCAGCTCCTGCTACTACAGCGACACCGGCGACCACCGCCACGCCGGCCACGACCGCGACGTCGGAAACTGAGACGCCCGCCAGCGGTCAGCCCGAAAGCCGCGCCGACCGTAAGGCTGCAGAAGCGGCCGACGCCGAGCCGGAACCTCCGCTGTTCGCTGACACGCTCGCTGGTGGCGCCACTGACAAGCAGCCGTCGCACTATTCGGAACCCTTGCCGACGTCGGCCCTTCAGGTCCGTCCGCCGGAAGACGAGGTGGCCCGACGCAACGCAGAGCGGGAGCAGGCCGCCAAGGTGAAACCGATCGGCCCACGGGTCTTCCAGGTGCTGTTGGCCGTCTTCTATCCGGTGATCCTCCTGGTGCTCGCCGTCCGGGCGGTCACCAGCCCCCTGTTCCTGTGGGTGGAGTACAACCGCCCTGGTTTTCCCGGAGACGGCTACGGTTTCAGCACTGACGACCGCATGACGTATGGCTCGTACGCCGTGGATTACCTGAGCAATTGGGCCGGTCCGCGTTACCTGGGTGGCTTGGTCAACCAGGATGGCGCCAAGCTGTTCAAGGACAGCGAGGTGGCGCACATGGCCGACGTCAAGCTGGTCATTTTGTCGTCCTTCGGTGCCGGCCTGCTGCTCATCATCCTCAGCATCATCGCCATCCTGTACCTGCGTAAGCGCAGTAACGGCGGGATCCGTCGAGGACTCTTTGCAGGCTCCATCGTCACCCTGGTCATCATCATTGGCCTCGCTGTCCTGGCAGCACTGAGCTGGCAGCAATTCTTCACCGAGTTCCACCGGATCTTCTTCGCCAACGGGACGTGGACGTTCTCGCTGGAGGACACCCTCATCCGGCTCTTCCCGGGACAGTTCTGGATCGACGCGGGCATCGTCATTGGTGCCCTGGTGTTCCTTGTAGCGACGCTGACGTTCATCTTCACGTGGCCCACCAAGCAGCGTCGGGGTGCGGGCACAGCGGTTGACGAAGCCGATGCTTCAGGCGATGACGCTGATGCGGATGATGCGGAAAGCGTCAGCAACGAACCAGCGGACATTAAGCGCTAGCCGCACCGGCTTCTCCGGGGACCACTCCCGCGGGCCAGGAGATCGACAAGGCGCCCGGGATGGTCTGTGCTGGCGATGACGGTCTTGCCGTTTTTCAACTCGATATTGATCTCGGGACCGCCGACGAGGTACCCGACCATGCCGGGCCCCATGTATCGGAGCCCGTACCCGCTGGGGCCGGCCGCCTCGTCGGTGGTCACCGTCGCGATTTCATCCCTCGGTAGAGTTCGTTTGACGATGTCGCAGAAGGCGATCACGACGTTCTGCGGGTCGACCTTGACCGTGACGGTCATGAAGGCGATGAATGAACCAGCTGTGGTGGTGACCAGGGGTGCGAAGAGCACTTCCGGCGTGTTCTTCAGGACGATCAGCACGAACAGCACCGGGCCGAGCGCAATCATCGTGAAACCCACGATTCGCGGTACCAAGGTAGACCGGACACGCGAGTAGTAGAGCGCGGGTAGTGGTATGCGTGATGGATCTGCCATGGGTTCCCCTTTGAACGTTTGGTTCGTGAGGAAAACGCTAGGGGGACAACAGCGGCACCTAGGGGGACATTGCCCAAAATAGGTGGCGATGTGGGCCGAATTAGGTGCTGATTTGGTTGTGCTAGGTGGTGTATCGCGGCGGTCTAGGTGGTGCCGCTACTTTTCGTAGAGCTTCTCCACAACCGACGGGAAATCGCCAACCACGGCGGCCCGCTTCAGTTTGAGCGAAGGCGTCAAATGCCCGGATTCGACGCTGAGCTCAGCCGTAAGGAATGCGAACTTCTTGATCGATTCAGCGGCGGACACGAGCTTGTTGGCCTCGTCCACGGCCGACTGCACGGCGGCGTTTACCCGGTCGTCCCGGGCTGCGTCCTCGAGTGACAAGGCATCCACCTTGTTCTCGGCGCACCAATCGGCAAGGCCCTCGGCGTCCAGGCTCACCAGTGCCCCGATAAACGGCCGGCCATCGCCCACCACCACTGCCTGGCCCACCAGAGGGTGCTCGCGGAGCTTCTCCTCCAAAGGTGCGGGGGCCACGTTCTTGCCACCTGCAGTGACCAGGAGGTCCTTCTTGCGGCCGGTGATGGTCAGGAAGCCGTCGTCGTCCAGTTCGCCGAGGTCGCCGGTACGGAAAAAGCCATCAACAAACGCAGCCTCGTTGGCTGCCTCATTGCGGTGATACCCCTTGAAAACGCCGATGCCCTTGACCAACACCTCGCCGTCGTGTGCCACCCGGATGGTGGTTCCGGGGAGGGGTATGCCAACAGTCCCGATGCGGGACATGCTGGGGGTGTTCACTGTGCACGGCGCAGTGGTCTCCGTCAGTCCATAGCCCTCCAGCACGGGAACACCGGCGCCATGGAAGAAATGGTTGTCACGGAGGCTCAGGGGGCTGGCTCCCGACACCGTGTAGCCGACGTTCCCGCCAAAGATCTCCCTCACCTTGGGATACAGGAGTTTGTTGAACGCACGATGCTTCATTTCCAGCAGCCAACCCGCCCCCTGCCCCTGGCCGCGGGAGGCGCGATCCACCGCCGTCGAATAATCCACAGCGGTTGCCGAAGCTGCGGAGAAGAGCGCCGACTTTCCGCTCATAGCGGCTTTGTGGCCGGCGCCGGCGTAGACCTTCTCGAAGATGCGGGGCACGGCCAGCAGGAAGGTGGGCTTGAAAGTACTGAGGTCTGCCATCAGCCCACTGGCACCAGAACTGTGACCGAGCGTGATCCCCGCGGTGAGGCATACCACCTGGACGGCCCTGGCAAGGACGTGCGCCAGAGGCAGGAACATCAGCGTCCGGGCGCCCTGCTGCATGAGCAGTTCGGGAAGGAACGGGATGACGTTCCTTGCCACGAGGACAAAGTTGCCGTGTGTTATTTCGCAGCCCTTGGGCTTGCCGGTGGTTCCGGAGGTGTAGACGATCGAGGCGATGTCGGCCAGGTTTGCGGCACTGCGCTGGCGCTCCAGCTCTGCGTCCATAATGCCGACTCCGACGGCGGAGACGCTGGTCAGGTTGGGGGCGTCGCCGTCGTGCTCCATCCGCACGATCGCCACGGGATCGTCCCCGAGCGCCGTGGACCGGTTTACCACGGCGTGCACGAGATCGGCTTTGGCGATGTCCTCGACAAAGACGCGCCGGGCACCGGAATCGGCCAGGATCCACTCGATCTGGCTTGCCGACGACGTCTCGTAGATGGGCACAGTCACTCCGCCGGCCATCCAAATGGCGAAATCAACCAGCGTCCATTCGAAGCTTGAACGGGAGAGCACTGCTACGGGGTCGCCGGGGTTGAGGCCACCGGCAATCAGTCCCTTGGCCAGGGCAGTGACATCGGCGAGGAACCTTGCTGCGGAGACATTCAGCCAGCCGTTGGTCGTCTTGTGCGCGTACAGGATGCCGAACGGGTCCTTGGCGCAGCGTTCCAGGAGAAGGTCCGTCACGTTGGTGTTCGGGTCGGCCTCGACCAGAAGGTCTGTGCTGGCTTCCCTCACTGCTTGCCTCCTAGATCCACGATGGCATCCACATTCTCATCCGCCATTCTTCGTAGCTGATCACTTCCGCGGTCAGCACCGGATAGAAGAACGCAGTCGCCAGGACAGCCAAAATCAGCACCAGGCCCACCACGTAGAGCCCGGACCGCCGCCGCCACGGAGGATCGCTGCTCCGGCCCAGGACCAACCCCAGCACGTACGTCAGGCCGAGGACGAGGAACGGCTCAAAGGACACAGCGTAGAAGATGAACATGGTGCGTTCCGGGTACATGAACCACGGAAGGTATCCGGCGGCGACTCCGGCAAGGATGGCACCTGCGCGCCAATCCCGGCGGCCCGCCCACCAGAACAGCAGGATGACCAAGGCAATGGTCCCGCCCCACCACACCACCGGGTTGCCCACCGGCAGGATGGCCGAGGAACAGGTTTCAACGACGCAGCCCGCGGTGCCCTGCTTGGGGGCCTGGTAGAAGAACGACGTAGGCCGGCCCATGACGAGCCAGGTCCAGGGGCTGGACTCATAGGGGTGGTCCGAGCTCAGTCCTTGGTGGAACTTGTAGGCCTCAAGGTGGTAATGCGCAAGGGACCGCACGGAGTTGGGCAGCCAATCCCATCCGGGTGCGGGATTGGTGGCCGCCCACTGCCGGTAGTAGGCGTCCTTCGACAGGAACCAGCCCGTCCAGGTTGCCGCATACGTGACGGCGGCGACCGGAATGATGGTCACGAACGCCAACAACCCGTCCTTGATGATGCCGGCACTGAACCAACTGCGGATGCCGGCAATGCGCCGGGCGCTCAGGTCCCACAGCACAGTCATCAGGCCAAAGGCAGCCACGAAGAACAGCGCGGACCATTTGGTTCCCACTGCCAAACCCATGCAGATCCCGGCAACCAGACGCCACCAGCGCATACCGAGCCAAGGACCTGCCACCAGCTGGGTGGGTGTTGGGCGACCGCCCGGCGAAGCAGCCGCCTGCGCGGCGAGCCGGGAAGCGAGACGACGGCGGCCGTCGTCGCGGTCCAACAGCAGGGCGCCGAACGCGGCGAGGATCCAGAACGCCAGGAAGACGTCCAGCAATGCTGTCCGGGACAGCACCAAATGGTGGCCATCAATGGCGAGCAGGAGCCCGGCAACGGCGCCGAGGGTGTGCGAACGGAACAGCTTCAGGGCAATGAGTGAGACAAGGAACACGGTCAGGGTCCCCGTCAGCGCCGCGCTAAAGCGCCAGCCGAAGGGATTGTCGCCGCCGAACAGCCACATCCCGAAGGTGATCATCCATTTGCCGACCGGCGGGTGGACCACATACTCCGGTGTGTTGAGCAGGACGTTCGGGTTGCCGGCATTGAAGGAGTCGTTGGCATTGGCGGGCCAGCTGCGTTCGTAGCCGCTCACCAGGTAGGAGTAAGCATCCTTGACGTAATACGTCTCATCGAAGACCAGGCTGTGCGGGGCGTCCAGCCGGAAGAAGCGGAGAATCCCGCCCAGGACCGCGGTGATGGTGGGGATCAGCCAGAACCACAAACGCAAGGTGGCCGGGTAATCGCGCCAGCTTTGGATCCCGCCGATCAGGCGCTCTCTCAGGGTTTGGGCCGTGTAGGCCTCGGCTGGCCGGACGATCCAGGGGTGGCGTTCCAGCCCCCGGCCCGGCAGGGGACTGCCCGGGTTGTCGTCCACAGACGTGCTCAGGCGGGACCGCGATGCGTCCCGTCTGGTCCGGGCGCCGGGCTGATCGATGCTGTCCACAACGCCCGTGTCACCGGCTCCGGCGGTTGCGGGGGACGCCACAGGAGTTCCGGAAGTGGTGGCAGGAACGGGCGACTGGTTCACCCGCCCATGCTACCTTTCCATCCTTGCTGCAGCGTTGAGGTGCGGCGTTGAGGACGGCGCGGCATTAGGCTTGGCAGGTGGACGAACAACGCAGCACCCCGGACGAGCCTCCCTTCAGCGATGACGTGTACGAGGCGACTCCTGCCGCCGGCGGCGGCGCAACCCCGGGCATAGGACGGATTGTGCTGGCGGCCACCCCCATCGGAAATGTGGGGGATGCCTCCTCCCGCTTGATCGAACTCCTGGCGACCTCGGACATAGTGGCGGCAGAGGACACCCGCCGTTTGCACCGGCTCGTCACGGCCTTGGGCGTGGAGGTCTCCGGACGCGTCATCAGTTACCACGAACATAATGAAGTGGCGAAGACCGGGGAACTCCTTGACCACGTGCGCGCCGGAAAGACCATCCTCATGGTCAGCGACGCCGGGATGCCCGCGGTTTCGGACCCCGGTTTCCGCTTGGTGGAGGGAGCCGTCGCGGCCGGCCTGACCGTTACAGCGGTGCCCGGACCTTCGGCTGTGCTGACGGCGCTCGCGCTGTCCGGCCTGCCAACGGACCGCTTCTGCTTTGAAGGCTTCCTGCCACGCAAATCAGGGGAGCGGAACTCCCGCCTGATGGATTTGGCCGATGAGCGCCGCACCATGGTCTTCTTCGAGGCCCCACATCGTCTTGAAGTCATGTTGCGTGCCCTGCATGAGCGTTTTGGCGCCGAGCGTCGCGCCGCTGTCTGCCGTGAATTGACCAAAACCTACGAAGAAGTCATCCGTGGCACCTTGCGTGAACTGCTGGAATGGGCAGAGAGCAACGAGGTCCGCGGCGAAATCGCGGTTGTGGTGGGCGGTGCGCCTGAACAGGAACCCGGTAAGCCCGAGGACCATGTAGCCGCGGTGAACGAACTCATCTCCCAAGGCATCCGCTTGAAGGAAGCCGTGGCTGCGGTAGCCGATGACGCCCGCGTCAGTAAGCGGGAGCTGTACTCCGCGGTGCTTGCAGCACGCTGACGCGCGCTGTGCAGCTGCACAAATTGGCGTCCGCATGGCAGTGCGTGAAGGCGTAGACACTCCTTCTCGCGGGGCAGTACCGTGGCAGTAATTCAAGCCACTTCCGGCAACGAACCCCAGTGGTGCAATTCTCCAAAGCACCCAAGACGAAGGAGTCGCCATGACTGTCACGGTTGAACGCGAAAGCGAACTGCTGGCTTCCGTCCCCACCGGCCTGCTGATCAACGGTCAGTGGCGCCCGGCCGGATCCGGAAAGACCTTTGATGTTGAAGACCCGGCCACGGGCAAGGTCCTGCTCAGCATCTCCGACGCCGGTGCTGAAGACGGCGCCGCGGCCCTCGACGCCGCTGCTGCCGCCCAGGCCGATTGGGCCCGCACTGCACCGCGCGAACGCGGCGAAATCCTGCGCCGTGCCTTCGAGCTCGTCACCGAACGTGCCGAAGACTTCGCCCTGCTGATGACCCTGGAAATGGGCAAGCCCCTGGCCGAAGCGCGCGGCGAAGTCACGTACGGCGCCGAGTTCCTGCGCTGGTTCTCCGAAGAAGCGGTCCGCGTATCGGGCCGCTACTCCGCAGCACCTGATGGCAAGAACCGCCTCCTGGTGCAGAAGAAGCCGGTGGGCCCCTGCCTGCTGATCACCCCGTGGAACTTCCCGCTGGCCATGGCCACCCGCAAGGTAGCCCCCGCCGTCGCTGCTGGTTGCACCATGGTGCTCAAGCCCGCGAACCTGACCCCGCTGACCAGCCTGCTCTTCGCGCAGGTCATGCAGGAAGCCGGCCTCCCTGCCGGTGTCCTCAACGTCATCCAGACCTCCACTGCCGGCGCAGTCACTGGTCCGCTGATCAAGGATGACCGTCTCCGCAAGATCTCCTTCACCGGCTCCACCCCGGTAGGCCAGGCCCTGATCCGTGAAGCCGCCGACAAGGTGCTCCGTACCTCCATGGAGCTCGGTGGCAACGCCCCGTTCGTGGTCTTTGAAGACGCCGACCTGGACAAGGCCGTTGAAGGCGCCATCGCCGCGAAGATGCGCAACATGGGCGAGGCCTGCACTGCAGCCAACCGCTTCATTGTGCACGAGTCCATCGCCGATTCCTTCGCGGAGAAGTTCGCCGCGAAGATCGGTGCGCTGACCACGGCCCGCGGTACCGAGGCCGAGTCCAAGGTTGGCCCGCTGATCGACGGCAAGGCCCGCGATGGCGTTCACGCGTTGGTCACCGAAGCCGTAGCAGGAGGTGCCACAGCCGTCACCGGTGGTGCCGCCGTCGACGGTCCCGGCTACTTCTACCAGCCCACCGTGCTGAAGAATGTCGCAGCTGATGCCCGCATCCTGCGGGAAGAAATCTTTGGACCGGTAGCGCCGATCATCACGTTCTCCACGGAAGATGACGCTGTTCGCCTGGCCAACAACACCGAATATGGCCTGGTTGCCTACGTCTTCACCAAGGACCTCAACCGTGGCCTGCGCATCAGCGAGAGGATCGAGACCGGCATGCTCGGCCTCAACGCCGGTGTGATCTCCAACGCTGCTGCCCCGTTCGGTGGCGTCAAGCAGTCGGGCCTGGGCCGTGAAGGCGGTTCCGAAGGCATCGAAGAGTACCTGTACACCCAGTACGTAGGTATCGCGGACCCGTACGCCGACTAGGCGGCGCAGGATCCGGTCCACCGCTCTCGCAACAAGAACGGTTGACAAACGCAAGGGCCCGGCCATGGAACCACAAGTTCCGGCGTCGGGCCCTTTGCTGTGTCATGGGGTCCTGCCGATCAGGAACAGCGGAGCTAGCGGCGCTGCGGCAGCAGGCCCCGGAGCATGCGCCAACCACGCGCGACCGCCCACCCCACAGCCTTTCCGAGCGCTGCCAAGGCCCGGAAGGGCGCGCCGAGGGCGTGCACCCATCGGCGCATCATCGACGGCGGCAGCCAGTCGGCGCGGAAGCGAACCAACCAGCGGGCGTTGTGCCGCATCGACTCACGGACGACGGCGATACGCGTCGCCGCTGGTGGTGTGGCTGCCTGCGCGGCTGTCTGCGCGGCTGTCTGCGCGGCTGCCTGTGCGGCAACGGCACCGCGGCCATAACGCTGCCGTTCGAAGTCCGAGGTGAGCGACGAGACTGCGACGTGCGCGGCGTCGTCCATTCCGCCAGTGTCGCCAAGGGCGGCGCTGGAGCGGAGCCTGGCGGAGAAGTGCCGGGGCGTTTCGCTGGGCGTGGACGGTAAGCCGTAGTCGGTGGCCAGATCCTGGAGTTCCGCCCACGCCAACTCGGGGGCTGGGTCTTTGTATCCGGGCATCACGGCGTCGGCTTCATCCGGAGGTTTCCGGTTCAGGCGGCGGCGGCGCAGCACCGTCCTGCTGAGCCGTGGCGACCACAGGAATCCCAGCAGCACCAGCACGCCCGCCGTGGCCGCCGCGATGGTGGGGAGCGGGTTCACACTGGCTGAGCCTGCGGCCGGAGTGTCCACTCCGGGCAGGGGAACAGGAGCGGGAGTGGCGGGAGCGGGGGTGGTCAGGACCTCTTTTTCGTCCGCGTTGGTGCTGAGGTTGGTGGGGACCGAAGATTCAGTAGCGTATTCGGGAACTACGCCGCGCGAAGGAGTGGGCTCAAACGGAACCCAGCCCAGGCCCTCAAAGTAAAGCTCAGGCCACGCATGGGCGTCGCGGGCGTCAACCTCGTACTCCGGGAAGGACCCCTGACCGACCAAGGCCACGGACTCTCCGGTGAGCCGGCCGGGTGCATAGCCCACGGCAATGCGGCTCGGAATACCTTCAGCCCGGGCCATGACGGCCATCGCCGAGGAGAAATGGACGCAGTAGCCGCTCTTCACCGCCAGGAAGTCGGCCAGGACCGAGAGGCCGTTGCCGTCGTAGCCGTTCTGCACCGGCGCCTGCAGGGAATAGGTGAACTCGCCGGAGCGAAGATACTTCTGGAGGGCCAGCGCCTTGCCGTAGTTGCTGCCGGCGGATGCCGTGACCGAATCGGCCGTTTGGCGGACAATATCCGGCAGGTTGCCCGGGATACGGAGGAAGTCATCCGAAATGCCCTGCGGGACCGCCGAGGCCTGGGACAAGGATTGCGCCGTGACCTTCGGGGCGGCGGAGAACACCACGTACCGCTGCGCACGGGTGGTGGTCTCGGTGCTCATGATGCTCAACGTTGCAGGATCCCAGGTCCAGCGACCGTTGAGGCCGTTCACTGAAGCCGGCGCGAACGGAGCAGGCAGGTAGGGGCTTGTGAACAGGCCTGCGTTGACGGACGTGACGGCGTTGACCACTTCGCCCTGGACGGCGTACCCCGCCTCAATCCTGTCCGCCCCCACGCGCCGCTCAGCGGAGCGGTCGTCGGGGGCCCAGGTTTCGCCGTCGAAATGATCGATGGTCACTGATCTCAGATACAGGGGCGCGCTGGAGCTCGTGGCATAAGTGATACGGCCAGCTCCCGTAGGACTCCGGAGGCTGTTGCCCAACGTGATCATGGGATTGAGCCCGTTGGAGGTACCCCATGGGCTCAGCCGCGAGCCCTGCGGGAAGGTGCCGGTCTCGAAGCCCGGGATTGCCAACGGAACCACCATGGTCAAGGCCAGGGCCAGCCCACCGGTAACCACTGAACGCCTGAACTGGCCAGCGCCCCGGCCGGATCCGGACTGCAGCCGGGCATCAGGGGCGAACCAGTGGCTGCAACCGAGAATGAGGAGGTAGCCCACGGCAGCGCCGATGAAGCCCGCAACGCCCACGCTCTGGGGCTTGATGGTGGCCGGAACCACCATGACGGCAAGCAGGCCAATGCCGCTGGCCGCGGGCATCGCCAGGGGTACAGCCAAGGCATCGATCAAGATCACCAGCAGCCCCAGGCAGGCGCACATGACGAACACTATTCCGGCGTTCGGCGCCACGGGAGCGCTTTCGGACACCACCGTTTCGGCAGCCCGTTTGATAAGGCGCCCGACGGCGGCGAACGTCCCAGCAGTGGGGATGAAGCCCGCAAGGCTTTCCTGGCGGCAAAACGTGAAACTCAGGATCCCCGCGAGGGTGGCAAAGGAACCCAAGGTAGCCAGCAGCGGCCGGGCTCGAAGCGCGCGGAGGACGGCCAAGGTCAGCGCCACGACAACCACGGTGGTGATCAATGGCATGAACCAGGCCCACCCCCTGAAGACACCGTTCAGGGACAAGGCAGCGCCAAGCACGGCCACGACGATGGACCCTGCCATGACCCAGGGATAGGGGCCCGGCCCTGGTGCTCGCGTCCGTCGCGAGCCGGCCGGCTGCTTCTGGCCCGTCCCGCTGTTGGGCTGGGTTGGCGTGGGGGAGCCTAGATGGGAGGTAGCGGTCACCGGGGCACCGCCGCTCCACGACGAACGTCCATGGCTGATCCGGCAGCGTCCACAATTCCACCTTCGTCGAACGCTGACCAGGCTGCACCCAGCTGCGTCTTGGATGTCACCACGGCCACCCGCCAGCCCGCGAGCCGCAGAATCTCCAGCACGTCGTCGTTGTTCCGGGTCGCCTCCGTCACCATCAGGGCGAAAGCGTTGGCTCCGTAGGCCGCCGCAGGAGCCAGGGATCTGGCCTCGGCGGGAGTCAACGTGCCCAGCAGCGCAAGAAGCGGGCCACGCAGTCGGTGGGCAGCGAGCTTGTCCATGAGCCGGTCATCAAAGGGGGCATCGGCAGAATCCGGGGTGGATGACCCTGCCGCGGCCTCCCTGTGTTCGGTGCCGTGATGATCCGCCCGGTGATGCTCACCCCTGGCATGCCTGGGACCGCTGAGCTCTATGGCCGCCAGTCCTTCGGCGATGGCCTGCAGGCCACCGGCCCCCGCGAACTCCTCGGCATCAGGTTCCGGTGCCGAGCGCGAACGGTTGAA
This sequence comes from Arthrobacter sp. AK01, assembly GCF_021109375.1. Lineage (NCBI taxonomy): Bacteria > Bacillati > Actinomycetota > Actinomycetes > Micrococcales > Micrococcaceae > Arthrobacter > Arthrobacter sp. AK01. The sequence goes on along the minus strand of NZ_JAJOHP010000005.1, from coordinate 69,047 downwards.
CGCCGGGCTCCCAAAAGCGTCCAGAACCCGCAACGAGTAGTTTCGTTCTGCCAAATGGGACGTGATGGACATGGCTGCCGTGACAATCCACTCAAAGTTCGGACTCGTCACCAGGTCCGAGTCTTCGTCGTGGCCGCCAAACATGGATCCCGTTCCGCCGGCCAAGGCATTGAAGCGCTGGTCCAGGATGAGGGTGGCTTCCGGAGTCGTTACTGACTCCTCCTGGCGCACCATGAGTTGGCCATGGCGCGCAGTGGCCGCCCAATGGACCCTTCGCATGGGATCGCCGTGCCGGTACTCGCGGGTCATGATGTCGTCGTCGCTGGGGTTGGCGCGGATGCGCGTCGCGGTCACGCCGTCGTTGCCGCGCGCTCCTGCGAGTCCGGTGACGGGAAGGTCGACGGCGGCAGGCGTCACGGTGAGGATGTCGCCGTCGTCGATTGAATGCCGCCGAAGCGACAAGCCGAAGGGGTCACTGAACTCTGCCGTGACCGGACCGATGCGGAACTGCCCGCGCTTGCCCGAGCGGAGGTGGTATTCGTAGCGGCTGGTGCCGCCGGAAGCTGACCGTGCGGGGAAACGGAATGCCGGAGGCTCTCCGAAGCGGGGAGGCAACTGCTCCTCCATGATCACGTGCCCAGTGGAATATGAGGACCTGGCCACGGCCAGTCGCACGGTGGTGGTGCTCGCTGTTTCCACAGTGGAGGGATTGAACTCCCGGTACACCTGGAACTTGGGCTTGAGAACCCGGACGCCGGCGAGGGCGGCCAGCGGCAGGAGGATCAAGAGGATGGCCAGCGTCAGGAGATCCCGGCGGCCCATGACGTAGGCGCACCCAAGGGAGATCGCCCCGGCCGCAAGCAAACCCCAGCCACGGGTGGTAAACAAATGCTTGGGGAGTCGATCAACCAGCGCCATTCCTGCCTCCTAAGCGGTGTGCCTGTCCCTGCGCCAGGCACCAGGCGGCTCCTGGGCTACCGGAACGGATGCCAGGATGCCACGAAGAATGCTCTGGGGCGTATCGCCCGAGCTCGCCGCTTTGCGGTCCAGGATGATCCGGTGGGCGAGTACCGATTCCGCCACGTCCACCACGTCGTCCGGGAGCACGAAGTCGCGGCCGTCCAATGCCGCGGTCGCTTTGGCCGCACGGAGCAGCTGCAGCAATGACCGGGGGCTCGCGCCCAGACGGAGCCTGGCGCTGTCGCGGGTGGCCCGCCCGATTGCCACCGTGTATTCCTTGATCGCCGTGGATACGTGGACCTGCTGGACGGTGGCGATCATGGCAGCGACATCGCTGGCCGTGACAACCGGGGTTACTTTGACCAGGGGAGAGGACGCTTGGTGCGTCTCCAGCATTTCGATCTCGGCTTCCTTGTCCGGGTAACCCATGGAAATCCTCGCCATGAAGCGGTCCCGCTGGGCCTCCGGCAGGGGGTACGTGCCTTCCATCTCGATAGGGTTCTGCGTCGCCACCACCATGAAGGGCAACCCCAGCTGGTATGAATGCCCGTCCACTGTCACTTGGTGCTCTTCCATGCATTCCAGGAGGGCGGACTGCGTCTTGGCCGAGGCTCGGTTGATTTCATCGCCGATCACAATGTTCGCGAACACCGCCCCCGGGCGGAACTCGAACTGCCGTGAGGACTGGTTGTAGATGGAAACGCCAGTGACATCGGAAGGCAGGAGGTCGGGGGTGAACTGGATGCGGGAGACCGTACAGTCCACTGTCCGGGCCAGTGTCTTGGCCAACAATGTCTTTCCGACACCGGGCACATCCTCCAGCAGGAGGTGGCCTTGCGCCAGCAGCACGGTCAGGGCGAGCTTCGCGGCGTCGGCCTTGCCGTCAATGACCTTGTTGATTGAACTGAGGATGCGTTCGCTGGCGTCGTGGAACCGCTCTCCGTCCATGACCTGCGGCCGATGCCCGTTGAGCGCGGCTCCATCGCGTGGCAGCGCACTGTAAGCCTCACCCTGAAGAGGGGTAGGTTCAACGGATACTTGTCGCTTGGACTCCATGGATTGCCCTTCAGCCGTGGCCACTGCATCAGCAATCTGTTGTGCTGTTGCTGACCGTCTGTCCGTTCCAGACTACCCAGTCAATGGCCGCCGCTGACATAGTGCTCAGGAATTTATGTGCCGAGTGGAATTTATCGCCGTTGCCTCAGGAGGACCACGGTCCGATTAAGGTGGGAGCATGTGCAATTCCCTCGCTCCTGCTCCGTACCGCGCGTCCTCCGAGGACACAGATTCCCGCAGGGAGTACCCGCCGGCACCGGAGCCGCTGCCCGTTCCCGTCATGGACAACCACACGCATCTGGACTTCAGGAACGGACTGATCGAGGTTTCCGTCAGGGACGCCATGGACGCGGCCCAGTCCGTGGGCGTGCAAGGAGCAATACAGGTTGGCTGCGACCTGGAGTCATCCCGCTTCACGGTGGAAGCTGTGGACGCGGACCCGCGCCTGCTCGGCGCCGTCGCGATCCACCCCAACGATGCTCCCGTTTATGCCGGGCGCGGTGAACTGGAGTCGGCGCTCGCCGAGATAGAGGAGCTGGCATCCCATCCCCGGATCCGTGCGATCGGCGAGACAGGGCTGGATTTCTTCAGGACGCACGGGGACGGGCTGGTGCACCAGCGGCACTCCTTCCGGCGCCACATCGACATCGCGAAGCGGCTCGGACTGACCCTGCAGATCCACGACCGCGACGCCCACGACGACGTTGTTCAGGTGCTGCAGGAAGAAGGGGCGCCCGACCGGGTGGTGTTCCACTGCTTCTCGGGCGACGAAGAACTGGCCCGGATCTGCAACACGAACGGTTGGTACATGTCCTTTGCCGGCACCATGACGTTCAAGAACGCAGGGAACCTCCGCTCGGCGCTGGCCATCGCCGAGCCCAGCCGGATCCTGGTGGAAACGGATTCGCCGTTCCTGACACCCCACCCGTACCGGGGACGCCCGAACGCGAGCTACATGGTGCCGTACACCGTCCGCTCCATGGCGGAAGTGACAGGAGATGACCTGTCCGAACTGTGCTCGCGCCTGGCGGAAAACACGCTCCAGGCCTACGGTTCGTGGGCCTGAGGCCTCGTCCAGGGAGCCCTCAGGACGTCTGGTGCATGAATACCCGGTATGCAGAAGTCTTGGTTGCTTTATAACAGATCGGTTACTGTGTTAAACAAGTAGCCGGGGTCGGGGAAGGCCTTCGGACAGCTGGGCCGGTTGATTCCGGACTTAATCAGTTGAATGTATATGGCGGCGCAGATGCCGGCAGCAAGAGTGGGACCAGGCTTTGCGCCTGGCCCCTCCGTTTTGCGGCTGGCATTATTTCTGTGCTTTTCCCCGTGCCCGGATGGTCTGAGAGTTATGGGCAATCGTGATCAAGTTCTTCACAACGGATGGCAAGTTCAGCTTCCTCAAAGTAGGCGCACAGTTGCTGGTAGTTGCGGCGCTGGTGGTTGGTGTTGTGGCCTTCGTGGGCAACAACAAGACCGTCACCCTCAACGTCGACGGCAAAGTGAGCTCCATCCAGACCTTTGGCGGCACCGTAGACCAGGTGGTCAAGGCAGCCAAGGTTGAATTGAAGGACGCAGACCGGGTCTCACCCGCTCTGGACGCCACTGTGGACAACGGCACCGTGGTGAACATCAACCTCGCCAAGGCCGTGTCCATTGAACTGGACGGCGCCCGCACGACCGTGAACACGAACGCCCCCGACGTCGCCGCGCTGGTCAGCGAACTCGGAGTGGCCAGTTCCTCGGAAATCTCCCAACCAAAGGAAGCGTCACTGGAAGTCAGCGGCTCCTTCGTTTCCATCTCCACTCCCAAGACCATCAGCGTTGTGGCTGACGGCAAGGACACCAGCACCACCACGACGGCGGCCGATGTCGCCACCGTGCTCAAGGACACCGGCATCACCGTCGGCGCCAACGACCGCATCTCCCAACCTGGCAACGCGCCCATCGTCCAGGACATGGTGATCAAGGTCTCCCGCGTGGACACCAGCAAGACAGCCGAAGCCACTGAGGAAGTGCCCTTCGAAAGCGTGAAGACTGAAACTGCCGAACTGTTCAAGGGCGAGGAAAAGGTCACCCAGGCAGGTGTCGCCGGCTCCTTGGTCAAGACGTTCAAGCTGGTCCTCGTCGACGGACGCGAAGCCTCAAGGGCCCTCGTATCAAGCAACGTCACTACCAAGCCCGTCGCCGAGAAAGTCAGCGTTGGCACCAAGGCACGCCCCGTGGCGACTCCCGCCAAGGCAGCGGCAACCTCCAGCGGCCCCACCGGAGCTCCGAACGAGGCCATGTGGGACAGGATTGCCCAGTGTGAGTCCGGTGGAAACTGGTCCATCAACAGCGGTAACGGCTACTACGGCGGCCTGCAGTTCTCCAGCCCCACGTGGCTTGCCAACGGTGGCGGAGCCTACGCCCCCAACGCCAGCCTGGCCAGCAAGGCACAGCAGATCGACATCGCCAACCGCCTCTACGCCAAGAACGGCCTCCGCGACTGGGGCTGCGCGCACGCAGCCTGACCCCGCACAGGCGATACGATACCTAGGTGACTGAACCGAATTCCGAACCCGCCGCCGTCGCGCCCCTGCTGGGCGCCACAGACATCCGACGGCTTGCCGAGGAAATCGGTGTACGCCCCACGAAGACCTTGGGGCAGAACTTTGTGATCGACGGCAACACCATCCGCAGGATTGTGGCCGCCGCCAACATCGACTCCGACGAAACCGTTCTGGAGGTGGGCCCGGGATTGGGCTCACTGACGCTGGGGCTGCTTGACGCCGCCAAGAACGTCGTGGCTGTGGAGATCGACCCCGTGCTGGCCGGAAAGCTGCCGGAGACCGTGCGGGCTTGGCGGCCCGGGGCGGAGGACAACTTCCACCTGGTGCTGTCCGATGCCATGAAGGTCACCGAACTGCCCGTTCCACCCACGGCGTTGGTGGCCAACCTGCCCTACAACGTCGCCGTTCCCGTGGTCCTGCACCTGTTGCAGCATTTCCCGAGCCTGCAGCACGGCCTGGTCATGGTGCAGGACGAGGTGGCTGACCGCCTGGCCGCAACACCCGGGTCCAAGATCTACGGTGTTCCGTCCGTGAAGGCCGCTTGGTACGGCCACATGCGCAAGGCCGGTGTCATCGGCATGAACGTGTTCTGGCCTGCACCCAAGATCCACTCGGGACTCGTGGCGTTCACCCGCCACGATCCGCCCCAAACGCATGCAACCCGCGAGCAGGTCTTTGCCGTCATCGATGCCGCGTTCGCCCAACGCCGGAAGACCCTCCGCGCCGCCCTCGCCGGGTGGGCCGGAAGCGCGGCCGAGGCTGAGCGGTGCCTGGTTGCGGCAGGTGTGGACCCGACGGCCCGCGGCGAGGTTTTGGACATCTCCGCCTACGTCAAGATCGCCGAAGCCCGCCACCCCGTGGACGCATGAATCCGGGCACCCGCAAACCAAGCAGCCTCCCGTTTGTGGGGGACCGCTTCCATGCCCGGACAGTTCGCGTCAAAGCACCCGGAAAAGTCAACGTCTCACTGAGCGTCGGCCCGCTGCGGCCGGACGGCTACCATTCGGTGGCCAGTGTTTACCTTGCGGTTTCCCTGTATGAGGAAGTGGCCGCTACCAGCACCGAGGCTGAGGGGATTACCGTCAGCATCAGCCCGGAAAGCACGCTTGACCTCGACGGCGTTGACATCCCGCTGGATGAGCGCAACCTTGCCTACAAGGCCGCGGCCATCATGGCGGAAATGTCCGAGAAGCCAACGGGCGTTCACCTTGAAATCACCAAGCGTGTGCCGGTCGCCGGCGGTATGGGCGGTGGCTCCGCCGACGCCGCGGCCACGCTGTTGGCCTGCGACGCATTGTGGAACAGCGGCCTCTCCCGCGAGGAACTCGCGCACCTGGCGGCCGAGTTGGGCGCAGACGTGCCTTTCTCGCTCCTGGGAGGCACCGCCGTCGGGCTTGGCGTTGGCGACAAACTCTCTCCGGCCCTGGCCAAAGCGCAGATGGACTGGGTGCTGGTCTTCGCGGACTATGGCCTCTCGACGCCGGACGTGTTCCGCACCCTTGATGGACTCCGGGACTCCGAAGGCGCCGAGATCGCGGAACCCGTGGACGTGGATCCCACCATTCTCCAGGCGCTCCGCCATGGCGATCCCGAGACCCTCAGCCGGGTGCTCATCAACGATCTCCAGCGCGCGTCCATAGCCCTGGCGCCGCAACTCCGCGACACCATCGGACTGGGCGAAGCGCGCGGTGCGCTGGCCGGCATGGTGTCCGGTTCCGGTCCGACCATCGCCTTGCTTGCACGGGACTCAGTCTCTGCCAGCGTCCTCGCCGAAGAACTAACCCACCGGGGCCACACCGCGGTGGCTGTCCACGGACCTGTGCACGGCGCCCGGATCATCTCCGATACCCTCCTTTAGTACCCCCGCATTCCAGCAGTAGAAAGTAGTACCCATTGGCCCACCTGCTTGGCGGCGAAAACCTCACCGTTTCGTTCGCGACCCGCACTGTCCTCGACGGCGTCACCCTCGGTTTGGAGGATGGCGACCGTATTGGCATGGTGGGCCGCAACGGCGACGGTAAATCGACCCTCATGCGCCTGCTCGCTTTGCGCTCGACGCCGGACTCGGGCCGTGTCACCAAACGCGGTGACGTCAACGTCGGCTACCTGGACCAGGGTGACGTGCTCGACGGCGACCTGACGGTGGGCGCTGCAATCGTCGGTGACCGCGCGGACCACGAATGGGCCGCCAACGCCAAGATCCGCGAAGTGATGGGCGGACTGGTGGGCGACGTCGACTGGCACGCCAACGTCCATGCCCTGTCCGGCGGCCAGAAGCGCCGCGTTGCGCTGGCCAAGCTCCTCATCGAGGACCACGACGTCATCATGCTGGACGAACCCACCAACCACCTCGATGTCGAAGGCGTCGCCTGGCTGGCCCGGCACCTGAAGACCCGCTGGCGCGCCAACCAGGGTGCCTTCCTGGTGGTCACCCACGACCGGTGGTTCCTCGACGAAGTCTGCAACTACACCTGGGAAGTCCACGACGCCATGGTGGACATGTTCGACGGCGGATACGCAGCCTACGTTCTGGCCCGCGCCGAACGTGACCGCACGGCCGCCGTCGTCGAAAATAAACGCCAGCAACTCGTCAAGAAGGAACTTGCCTGGCTGAGGCGCGGCGCCCCCGCCCGAACCGCCAAGCCGAAATTCCGCATCGAAGCAGCCAACGACCTCATCGCCGACGTGCCCGATCCCCGCGACTCCGTGGCACTCAGCAAGATGGCCACTGCCCGCTTGGGCAAGGATGTGCTGGACCTCGAGAACGTGACGCTGGACTTCCTTGACGGAGCCGAGGGACAGAAGCTGTTCGACAACATCACGCTTCGACTCGCACCGGGCGAACGGCTCGGGCTGGTGGGCGTCAATGGCGCCGGCAAATCCACGCTTCTGAAACTGCTGAACGGCGAAATTCAGCCGACCTCGGGCAAGGTCAAGCGCGGTAAGACCGTCGTCACCGCCGTGCTGACCCAGGACGTCAAAGAGCTCGACGACGTCTCAGACCTTCGCGTCATCGAGGTCATCGAACGCGAAAAGCGGTCCTTCAGCGTGGGCGGCAAGGAATTCACTGCCGGCCAGCTGGTTGAACAGCTTGGGTTCACCAAGGAAAAGCAGTGGACGCCGGTCAGCGACCTCTCCGGTGGCGAGCGACGCCGGCTCCAACTCCTGCGCCTGCTGGTAGGAGAGCCCAACGTGCTCATGCTCGACGAACCCACCAACGACCTCGATACCGACACCCTTGCCGCCGTCGAGGACGTCCTGGACGGTTGGCCCGGGACCCTGGTGGTGGTCAGCCACGACCGCTACCTGCTGGAACGCGTCACCGACAACCAAATGGCGTTGCTGGGCGACGGGAAACTCCGCGGCTTGCCGGGCGGAGTGGACCAATACCTCGAGCTGCGCGAGGCCGCACTTGCCTCCGGCGCCGTTGGCGGGGGCTCCGGTGCGCCAACTTCTGCCAGCGGAGCTTCCTCGTCCGCTGCCGCCCCTTCAGGTGCCAGCGAAGCCGAAAAGCGTGAAGCCCGGAAGGACCTCAACAGGGTCGACCGCCAACTCGGCAAGATCGCGCAGCAGGAAGAGAAGCTCCACACCCAAATGGCGGCGAAATCCGAATCCGGCGACTTCGACGCGCTGGGCGAGCTCAACGCCAAGCTTCGGGAGTTGCTTGACGAGAAAGAGGGCCTCGAGCTCGAATGGCTGGAGGCCGCCGAAATCCTCGGCGAGTAGGGGGCGTAGGCCGACGCCCCGACCGCCGAGGCGACAACCCCGTCTCACCTTTTGCGGTGGTGGGCTGGACGCTGTCTCATCTTTTGCGGTGGTGGGCTGGGCGCTCTCTCACGTTCTGTCGGTTTTAGGCAGCTGGTTCGTATCCGATGAGCCAATGCAGGCCGTGGCGGTCCACCACTTGGCCGTCGGATGCACCCCAGGGCTTTGGTGACAGTGGGTCCAGGATCCGACCGCCGTCGGCGAGTTTGTCGAACCAATGGTGAAGAACGTCGGGTTCTGCCGCTCCCAGCAGTGAGAGCATGGCGCCTTCCATGTGGACGGTTTTGTCGCCTGTCGCAGCGTCAGATCCACTCAGTGAGACCACTCCGCTGAGGACGCCATGGGCGATGGCATCGGAGGGGCCATCGGTGCGGATGAAGTCCTCAAAGGTGTACAAGGAAAGCTCCCCGCCGAAGATCTCCGCGTAGAAGCTGAGGGCTTCACGCGCTGTGCCGGGAAAGGTGACGTAGAGCTGGGGTGCTGACATGAGCACATCCTACAAAGCAGACCCTCCGACCTTGCAATGGCGCGTCACCAATCCGGCTTCCCAGGCGAGGAAAGAAGTACCCCGCGTCATGGGGCTCAGGTGAGAGGGGGATGCCCTAAAACCCGCAGGCGGTGAGAGGGGGATGCCCAAAAACCCGCAGGCGGTGAGAGGGGGATGCCCAAAAACCCGCGGGCGGTGAGAGAGCGTCGAGGCGAGGAACGGGCCAGCACGCGGAGGATGGCTGGTGCAGCGCCGGGAGGGAAATCAGCCCTCTGAACGCAGTCCGGGCTCCTTCTGCAGCCCGGTCAGGCCGTTCCAGGCCAGGTTCACCAGGTGCGCGGCGACGGCCCGCTTGTCGGGCGTGCGGCTGTCGAGCCACCACTGGCCGGTCATCGCCACCATGCCGACCAGCATCTGTGCGTACATGGCGCCGTCGGCTGCACTGAAACCCCGGCGTGCGAATTCATCGGAGAGCAGGTGTTCCACCCGGGCTGTTACGTGGGAGAGCAATGTGGAGAAGGCGCCCTCGGGTTGGGAGGGCGGGGCGTCGCGCATGAGGATCCGGAAGCCGTCGGTTCGGTCTTCGATGTAGCCAAGGAGGGCCAATGCTGCGCGTTCAACCAGGACCCGGGGCTTGGCTTCGGTGCTGAGGGCCTCGGTGATGGAGTCCAGCAGAATCCGGAATTCTGTCTCCACGACCCGCCGGTACAAGCCTTCCTTGGAGCCGAAGTGCTCGTAGATGACGGGCTTGGAAACGCCAGCGTTGGCAGCGATTTCCTCGATGGTGGTGCCGTCCAGGCCACGGGCTGCGAAGAGGGCGCGGCCGATGCCGATGAGCTGGGATTTGCGCTGCTGGCCGGTCATCCTGACACGGACTGCGGGGCCGGTGGCACCATGCTCCAGGGGTTCGGCGGTGTCCGCGGGCCGGGGAAGTTCAGTGCGCTTGCTCACGTGACCATCATGCCTTACCGGCCCGCCGCCCCCGGTGGAAACAGGGTCATGGAGGGGTCCCGGAGTGCGCCAGTGAATGGGTGGCGGGCGGTCAAGTCGCGAAGCACGCAATGGTCATGGCAAACTAGATTCTTGTGTGTGCATCCCGGTAGCCCGGGAAACCGTCAGACCCTGCGGTCTGGTGGTGTGAATCATGCACGGTCCGCTCTGGTGTAATGGCAGCACCCCGGCCTTTGGAGCCGTGGAGTATAGGTTCGAATCCTATGGGCGGAACGGTCGGAAAATGCGCTCCTCTCTGTACCTGGAACGGCTCAAACGGTGCCTGGGTCCATTGGGATGGCAGCATTCCGAAGCCGGGTTACCCGGGACATACCGAGCAAGGAGAGCCAGTACGTGAGCCCCGAATCCACCGGTCCCGCAGCGGTCATAGTTTTGGCCGCAGGCGCTGGAACGCGCATGAAGTCCCGGACCCCCAAGATTCTCCACGAAATTGGCGGACGCTCCATGGTGGGCCACGCTCTCCTGGCAGCCCGTTCCATCACTCCACTGAAGCTGGCACTTGTTGTCCGCCACGAGCGTGACCGGGTGGCCGAGCACGTCACCACGCTGGATCCCGCGGCGCTGATTGTTGACCAGGACGATGTTCCCGGCACAGGGCGCGCGGTTGAGGTAGCCCTCAAGGCCCTCGACGCCGAGGCTGAACTTACCGGCACCGTGGTTGTCACGTACGGCGATGTCCCCCTGCTGACCGGCGAATTGCTCGCAGAGCTCGTAACCACCCATGAGGCTGAGGGCAATGCCGTCACCGTCCTCACCGCAGTACTGGATGACGCCACCGGTTATGGCCGGATCCTTCGCGCGGAAGACGGCACCGTCACGGGCATCCGCGAACACAAAGACGCAAGCGAGACTGAGCGCAGCATCCGCGAGGTCAACTCCGGCATCTACGCCTTCGACGCCGCGGTCTTGCGTACGGCCCTCTCGAAGGTCACCACGGACAACGCCCAGGGCGAGATGTACCTGACGGACGTCCTCGGGTTGGCGCGCGACGCCGGCGGCCGGGTTGCCGCCGTCGTCACCGAAGACCGCTGGCAGGTTGAGGGTGCCAACGACCGCATCCAGTTGTCGGCGCTTGGCGCCGAGCACAACCGACGCATCATCGAGTCCTGGATGCGCGCAGGCGTGACCGTGGTGGATCCCACCACCACCTGGATCGACTCCACCGTGACGCTCGACGAAGACGTCCGCTTGCTGCCCAACACCCAACTGCACGGTTCCACTACTGTGGCGAGGGACGCCGTCGTGGGTCCTGACACGACGCTGACGGACGTCAACGTAGGCGAGGGCGCGAAGGTGACCCGGACGCACGGATCGGGTTCCACGATTGGTGCCAAAGCGAGCGTCGGACCGTTCACGTACCTCCGCCCAGGCACGGTGCTGGGGGAGACCGGCAAGATCGGTGCATTCTACGAAACCAAGAACGTGACCATCGGCCGCGGCTCGAAACTGTCCCACCTGGGCTACGCGGGCGACGCCGAAATCGGCGAAGACACCAACATCGGTTGCGGCAACATCACTGCCAACTACGACGGCGAGAAGAAGCACCGCACGGTGATCGGCTCGGGCGTGCGCACCGGTTCCAACACGGTCTTCGTGGCTCCCGTGTCCGTCGGCGATGGCGCCTACAGCGGCGCAGGAGCCATCATCCGCAAGGATGTTCCCGCAGGTGCGCTCGCCCTCAGCCTGGCCGCACAGCGGAACGCCGAAGGTTGGGTCATAGCCAACCGCCCGGGCACAGCCTCTGCCAATCTGGCCGAAGCCGCCCAGGAACTGGCCTCCGCCTCCACATCCTCACAATCCCCGGCAACCATAGAAGAGGGCAAATAGGCATGAGCGAAATTACCGCACACGGAGAGAAGAAGTTGATTCTCGCCGCCGGAAGGGCGCATCCGGAGCTGGCGCAGGAAATCGCGAAGGAGCTGGAGACCGAGCTCCTGCCCATCGACGCCTACGACTTCGCCAATGGGGAAATCTACGTCCGTTCGGCCGAGAGCGTGCGAGGCACTGATGCCTTCGTCATCCAGGCCCACCCGGCCCCGCTGAACAACTGGCTCATGGAGCAGTTGATCATGATCGATTCCCTCAAGCGCGCCTCGGCCAAGAGGATCACGGTTGTTTCGCCGTTCTACCCGTACTCCCGCCAGGACAAGAAGGGCCGCGGCCGCGAGCCCATCTCCGCCCGCCTGGTTGCCGACCTCTACAAGACTGCCGGCGCCGACCGCATCATGTCCGTGGACCTGCACACCTCGCAGATCCAGGGCTTCTTCGACGGCCCCGTTGACCATCTGATGGCCATCCCGCTGCTGGCTGACTACATCCGCACCAAGGTCGAGGCCGACAACATCACTGTTGTTTCCCCGGACACCGGACGTGTCCGCGTTGCCGAGCAGTGGGCCGAGCGCCTGGGCGGTGCCCCGCTGGCGTTCGTGCACAAGAGCCGCGACCTCACGGTCCCCAACCAGGCCGTCTCCAAGACGGTTGTTGGCCAGGTTGAAGGCCGCACCTGCGTTCTGATCGACGACATGATCGACACCGGTGGAACCATCTCCGGCGCTGTCCAGGTCCTGAAGAACGCCGGTGCCAAGGACGTCATCATCGCCTGCACGCACGCTGTCTTCTCCGACCCCGCCGCGCAGCGCCTGGCCGATTCCGGCGCCCGCGAAGTGGTGGTCACCAACACGCTGCCCATCCCGGCTGAGAAGCGCTTCCCGTCACTGACGGTGTTGTCGATCGCACCGCTGATTGCACGCGCCATCCGTGAAGTGTTCGACGACGGTTCGGTCACCAGCCTGTTCGACGGCAAGGCATAACGCCGGACTGCTGAAAGTACGAGGGCCACCTGCCGCCTCACGGCGTCGGGTGGCCCTTTTCCTTGCCCGTTTTCAGTTCCGACGCATTCCGCTGCTAAACTCTTGGGGATACCTTGGCGAGGGAGAGCACATCCGGTCCGCGTTTGATGGACCAGGGTTGCGGGTCTCCGTTATCGACTGGGTCTGCATCTCCTTCAACACAGGCGGAACGGCTGCTCGGCGGCCGCCCTCAGCCGGGCGTAGAAGGTCTCCAGACCTCCGCCCTTGCTGATAGACCAGCCCGGATATTTCCGGGCGCCACAGTAATCAAGGAGTACACATGTCTGAGCAGAAGCTCACCGCAGAACTGCGCACCGAATTCGGCAAGGGTTTCGCCCGCCGTGCACGCATGGCCGGCCAGATCCCGGCTGTTATCTACGGCCACGGCGCAGAGCCGATCCACATCAACCTGCCGGGCCGCGCCACCACGCTGGCAGTCCGCGTTTCCAACGCCCTCCTGGCGATCGACGTCGACGGCGAGCAGCACCTGACGCTCGTCAAGGACATCCAGCGCGATCCCGTAAAGCAGATCATCGAGCACGTTGACCTCCAGACCGTGAAGGCCGGCGAGAAGGTTACCGTCGACATCGCCATCCACGTTTCCGGTGAAGTTGCTCCGGGTGCAGTTGCCAGCCTCGAAGCCACCACGGTTTCCCTCGAAGCCGAGGCAACCCACGTTCCCACCGCCGTCGAGGTCAGCATCGAAGGCCTCAAGGCCGGCGAGAGCATCCACGCTTCGGACCTCGTCCTGCCGAAGGGTTCCACCCTGCTCACCGAAGGTGACACCCTGGTGGTCCGCATCGCTGAGACCGCTTCCGAAGCTGAAGAAGAAGCAGCACCGGCTGCCGAGTAGTCTTCTGACTGCTTGAGGCTTATGCCGTGGAGTGGCCGGGTACCTTCGGGTCCCGGCCACTTTCTTTTGGCCCTTGCCGGTAGTCCCTGGCTGGCCGCCTGTCCTGGCTGGCAACCTGTCCCCGCTGATAAAACCAACGTTCCCTAGGATGAGACCATGAGTGACACCTGGCTGATTGTCGGCCTCGGCAACCCCGGCAGTGAGTACAGCAACAACCGGCACAATGTGGGCCAGATGGTGCTGGATGAGCTCGCGTCCCGCATGGGTGGGAAGTTCAAGGTCCATAAGGCCCGCGCCCAGGTGGTGGAGGGCCGATTGGGCATCGGTGGCCCTCGCGTGGTCCTGGCCAAGCCCATGACGTATATGAACACGTCCGGGGGACCCGTAGCGGGGCTGTGCAACTTCTTCGACATCGCACCGGACCACGTCATAGCGGTCCACGATGAAATCGACATCCCTTTTAACACAGTCAAGCTAAAACTGGGCGGCGGTGAGGGCGGGCACAACGGCCTGCGGGACATCTCAAAAGCCCTCGCCACCAAGGACTATTTGCGCGTTCGCGTAGGTGTGGGGCGGCCGCCAGGGCGGATGGAGACCGCTGATTACGTGCTCCGGGATTTCGCCACCGCAGAAAAGAAGGAACTGCCATTCCTGCTTGACGAGGCGGCCGACGCCGTAGAGTTGCTCATGGACCAGGGCCTGCTGTCGGCGCAGCAGAAACACCACCCCGCGAAATCTTGAGCAAATCTTGAGGAAAGCCTGATGAAAGCCTGACGGTCCCGAGGACCCTAAGGCCTACAAAGTGTCGGCGCCCGAAGGTAGTGTGCATGGTACGCAGGTAAGCGGTGGGGGACTGTCGCGGATGTGTAGCGAAGGATGCGAATGTCGGCGGAGTTGCTAAACAAGGGCGGGGGAGGCGCAGCAAGGGCTGCGGCTCCCGATCTTGTGGGCGGACCAACCGACAGGCAAACGTGGTCACTCCTGGCCCGGAGCCATGATCTGTCAAAGGCCGGCAAATACCTTGAGTCACCTGATTCCTATGGAGTAGTGCTCACGGGCCAGCGGGGAATCGGCAAATCCGGGCTTGCCCGCGCTGTTGTTTCTTCGCTGGGGCCCAAGGTCCACAGCCTCCAATTGCGCAACACCGTAGCCAACGGCCAAACCCCGTACGGATGCCTGGGGTTCCTGTTGGCCCGGCTGCCGTCCGAAGCCGTAAGTTCCCCTACCGGGATCCTGCACGCAGTGACCAGCCTGATCAGGACAGAGGCCGCGGGCCGGGACACGGTTCTCATCGTGGACAACGCCGGTGGCATGGACCCCATGAGTACGGGCGTGCTGTTGAACCTCATGGCCACGGGTACCGCAAAGGTCGTTGCCACGGTCCAGCGCGCCAGCGACCTCCCTGCTGACTTCCACCGCCTGGTCCTTGAAGGTGAGCTGGGCGAAGTCCACCTCAACACCTTGAGCGAGGAACAGACCAAGCAAGTGCTGGGCTCTGTGCTGGGGCACTACGTATCCTCGACTTTGGTGGGCTCGCTGCATTCGGCTGTTGGCGGTAACCCGATGCTCCTCCACGCCCTCCTCGAAGAGCAGAGGCATACCGGCAATCTGGTCCTGAACGATTCCGTGTGGACGCTCAGGGACCGGATCAAGCTCGAGGGCGCAACGGTTGTTGAGGACTTTGTCCGCTCCAGGCTGGCGCGCGAAACGCAGGCCAGCAGGACCGTCGTCGAAATCCTGGCCTGTGCGCAGCGCGCCACCCTCATGGACCTGGCAGCCATCTTCGGGACAGAGGTCCTGGTGGAGATGGAGGAATCCGGGCTGCTCACCGTTGAGCGGTGCGGTGACCATTGGGTCTCCCTCCGCGATCCCTACGTTGGCGAGGTAGTCCGCGGCTGGTTGAGCACCCGCCGCAGGCGTGAATTGCGCCTGATGCTGCACGGCCCCCAAGAGCCTGAGTTGCAGGGGTTGGCGGCGCAGGATCTCCTCAGCTACGCCGCGTGGATGCATTCGTGCGAGGACGAGCCAATGCCCTCGCCGGCGCATGCCCTCGCGGCCGGGCGTGCGGCGCTGGATGACTACGACCCCAATTTCGCCATCCAGTGCACGCTGTCACTGGGCCCGAAAGATGTGGAGTGGGTACCCGGGCAACGACTGAAGGCCGCGGCATATCTCATGCTGGACCTGCCGTTGCATGCTGCACAGGCGTTGGATGAGGTGTCCGAGTCCCATCTCGCTGCCCTGGATCCACTGGAATTCGCGGAGATTACGGCAGCAAAATGCCAGGCCATGACATGGATTGATGGGCGTTCGGGCATGGTGCCGGGAGTTGTTTCCGATGGGCTTGAGACCCTTGAAACCATGGCGGAGGCCTATCCGGCAGAGACGCTGGCCAAGGCGCGCAACCGCCTCCACCTGTGCAGCTACGAATACAACTCCTACATGGGCGAGTACGCCGCCATGATCGACGACCTGGAAGGGGAACTGGCCAAGGACCCGGACGCGGACCGCGAGCACTGGCTGAGGTCCTCCTTCTTCCTGATTGAGGCCCGTTGCATTCTTGGCCGGGAGCTTGAGGCGCAGGAACTCGCCAGGACCGTGTCACGGAATCTCGGTGACACAGACCGTCCAGCCCAGCTGGAGGAGGCCTTCGCCAGGCACGCCTTCCTGGTGCTGTTGTTGTCGGGGCAGTGGCGGCAGTGCATCGAACTCATACGGCGCACGCCATCGAGGTCATCACGGCTCCAGTACCGGGGTGCGCTGACTGAACTGGGCATCGGCCTCGCGTACGCCTACGCGGGCAAGCCTGCCAGCGCCATCGAACCGCTGCGGTCCGCCGTTGCCCAGCTTGAACTCCGTCCGGCCATGAACATGAACAAGGTAGCGTACGCCGCTACCGCTTTTGCCTACGCCCAAGTGGGCAATTCAGTGGAGGCCGGGCGGTATTTGGACCTCTACAGGACGTGCAGGGGAGTGGGGACATTCTTCTCCGAATCCGTTGCTGGGTTCTGCTCGGAAATGGCGGGGCGTTGGATGGGGGATCCTGAGGTCAAGCAGCGGCTCCTGGCGCGGGTGCGCAACGACATCGATAAGCAGCGGTTGACGACCGCCGGCATTTACCTCTTTGGTGCCACAGTTGAAGGGACCGACGACGAGTACCGGCTGCTCGAAGACATTGCCGGGCGTCGCCAAGGGCCCCTCGCCGAGATTTCGGGGAACCTCGCCCGAGGCGCCCTGGCCAGGAGCTCCCGGTCCCTCCTGGCCGCCGCGGATGCTGCCGCAACGCTGGACCTGCTGGTGGTTGAGGCCCGGTGTGTGGCCATGGCATTGGACTTTGCCCGGGACGCCGGCGAGACAACAGCGGCCCGGACAGCCCAACTGAGGCTGGAGCGCCTGGAACATTCCGTGTCAACATTGCCGATCCAACCGCGCAGCGACGCGCCGGTACTGACCGAGCGGGAACGCCAAATTGCTAAACTCGCCGGGAAGGGAGTCAGCAACCGTGAAATCGCGATGGATATTGGGGTGTCTGTGCGAACTGTCGAGGGCCATTTGTACCAAGTGTTTACCAAGCTCGGTGTGTCGTCTCGAGGCGAGCTCAATGGACTCCTATGAGGCCGGGTGCCCAGTAGTTTCAGTTCGGGTTGCCCATGCAGGCTGAGCACCTTGTAGGCCGGGACGCCGAACTGGACCTGGCCACCGGGATATTGCGCCAGGAAGGCGCAGGGGCTGTGCTCCTGGTAGCGGATCCCGGTATCGGCAAGACTGCCTTGGCAGCCGAAATCGCGGCCCGTCTGGCAGGGGAAATGGTGGTAATGCGGGTCCATGGGAGTCCCGCCTTGTCTGCTGTGCCCTACGGTGTCCTCGCGCCCTACCTGATGGACCTCCCGGTTGAGCAGGCCACCTCCCCTGTTGCGATCCTGCGCGAGTTCTGGTCACAGTTCGAAAAGCGGCGCGGTGGCGAAGGCGCCCGCCTGCTGCTCATCGTGGACGATGCACACGACCTCGACGAAGGCAGCACCCAGATCCTGGCCGAATTGGTGACGGCAGGATGGGCACGGCTGGTGGCAACCAGCAGGCCGCGGCCCGGTTTGCCGGCAGCCTTGCTCCAGCTCTGGTATGACGGCCTTGCCGAGCGGCTGGAACTGCATCCCCTTGACCAGGAAAGCGTCACTGAGCTGGCGGAGAAGACCCTTGGTGGAACGGTCATGGCCAGTGCCGCGGACGTCCTGCACTCCGTTTCCGAGGGTAACCCCCTGCTTCTGCGCTGCCTCCTGGACGACTCAAGGGCCGACGGAAACCTGGTGCGCAGGAATGGAGTCTGGTTCCTGACTCATGCCCTCTCAGGCAACGGCGAAGGACTGGCCGAGGTGGTGAGGAACAGGGTCCTGCGGACCAGCGAGGCCGAACGGGAAGCGATGTATGTCATTGCGTTGTCCGAGCCCGTCCCTGCCGCTGTCCTGGACACACAAGTGGGCAGGGAAACCGTGAGGTCGTTGATGGACAGCCGGTTGGTCCTGTCCACCAACGGGCCAGGCAGCCCGCTCAAGATGTGGCACCCCATGTACAGTGAGGCGCTGCGCCAGATCGTTTCGCCCGCTCGAAGCCTCCAGATCCGGCAGCGCATGGTCCAACACTTGCTCGCGGAGCCGCCCACCGCCGAGGGCTTGCTGCGCTTGGTGAGCTGGGCGCTGGACTGCGGCGCCGACGTCGAGGATGAACAACTGCTGCAGGCAGCGTTCCTGGCCGCGAAGCTGCTCCAGAATCCCTTGGCGCTGGCCGCCGCCGGCAAAGTCAGCTCCGAGGTGCTGCGCCCGCGTGCCCGGGCCGTTATGGCCATGGTCAACTACAACGACGGCGACTTCAGCAGTACCGTACGGTTGCTGGAAGAAGACTTGGGTTTCCTGGACGCGGATCCGTCCGGACCGGTGGGCACAGGTCTGCTGTGGGCAGCTGCCCGGGCGGCGAATGGAGACTCGTCCGCGGACATTGTTGCCGACGCACGGGCCGCCGCCGCCACCCTGATCAAGGGCCGTCCGACGTCGGACCCGATGGTTGGGCTGGTGGGGCGGCATGCCCGCGCCCTGGAATTGGCGGCCTTGGCCCATGATGGGCACTACGGAGAACTCCGCGAGGGCCTGGAGCGGTTTGCTGAAGTGCTCGGAACCGATGAACCGGATTTCGTGATGAACCGGGTTTTCCTGCTGGCCATGCAGTGTGAGCTGCTGACGGTCGAGGGGCGGGCCGCAGAGGCGCTGGAAGCTGGCAGTGAGGCCCTGGCGCTGCTGGACGCACCCTCGGATGAGCTCCTGTACTTCAGCGACTTCGTCCTGGCCCGCTACACCCTCGCAGCCTTGGAAGCGGGCGATTGGGGGGCTGCCGGGAGTGCGCTTGACCGCTATTCGGCCAGTTCGGCCTTGGGACTCATTGTTTTTGGTGGCGATATTCAGACCCTCAAAGGATTGTCGCTGCTGCGCCAAGGCCGCTTGGAACAGGCCACGGAGCTGCTGGCGCCCGCCGTCGAGGCGCTCCGGATCAACGACCCCCAAAGGCTGCAGGGCCTGGGCAGTGCCTTGGCGTTCTACGCGGCGGCCAAGTCCGGCGACACCGCACTTGCAGCGCGCTTGGCAGGTGAGCAGGACGAAGCCGCGGTTGGCGGAGCCTATGTAGGGGCCCTTTCGGAGCTGTTCATCCTCGCCGGCCAGGAACTGCTGGCAAAAGGCTCAGGGTTGGACAAACTGCGGAAGCTGCCCGAATCCGGGCCGCTGCATCGATGGCCCGGAGTTTTGCTGCAGAATCTTGTCCTCCGGGCAGAGCTCGGTGATATGCCGGCCATGGAGTCAGTCATGGAGACGGCGTCGTCCATGTCCGGTGCGTGGGCAGCAGGATGGCAGTCGATGGCGGCAGCACATCTGGGCGGTGAGGGCCAGGGCTTCGTCAACGCGGGCAACCTCCTGGCCGCCGCCGGTATGCCCGGCCCTGCCGCAGTGGCGTTCGACAAGGCTGCCCTGTCGTTCGACGCTGAAGGCAAACGCCCGGAGGCACGGCAGGCAGCGGTGCTGCGTGACGTGAGCGAAGCCAGCCTTGGCGACGCACTGGTCCATGACCCGAGTGCCGAAGCAGACCGTTCCGTGCCGTTGACGCGCCGGGAGCAGGACATCGTGGCATTGGCCGTTTCAGGACTGACGGACCGCCAGATTGCCGAGAAGCTGATGGTCTCCGTGCGCACCGTCGAAGGCCACCTTTACCGCAGTTACGCCAAGCTGGGTATCCGACGGCGCGAAGATCTCGGGGCGGCCGTCCGTCACTGACGGTGCCGCCCTTTGAGTACCCATAAAACCCGCAATGGGCCACTTGCGCCCCTGTCTGCGCGGAATTTAGCCAATCAATGGAGTAACGCGCGGGTGTTTGGCGTCCAAACCAAGTAGTGCCCTGTTGGGGGACTGAGTACAACAAGGTACCGGGCCGGAAAAAGCCGCGGAGTAATCGAGTACCAACTACTGGTGTACGGCAGTCGCCACCACGGCAGGATTGTTCTTGGAAGAACGGTTCAGCCCCAAGCATCACCGGGATTCCGAAAGTCGCATCATCCGCATCGGTGGTCTCTTTGAGCCGATGCACCGGCCATCGAAAGATGGTCCGGCCCTGGACGAAGCCGGCGGCGACAGAGTCTTCTGAGACCGAGACTCTCCCCCCAGCCGCCGCCGGCTTCTAGGCCAGGTAGCCCGCACTTCGCGGAAACCAAACCTCCCGGACCATGGGACTGCTGCTATTGGAGTGCGCATGCTGCCGGATCCCTGGCTGGACGAAGACACCGTCACAGTCGGGCTGAGGCCATCAGCATTCCCGGACCGGACGCGGCTCCTCGATATCATCCTTTCCGCAGTACCGTCATCCTCCACCAGCGGCATCGTGGTGGTGGGAGACCGAGGATCCGGAAAGAGCCACCTGTTGCTCTCCGTCAAAGCGGGCCTCCCCGACTCCATGGACGTCAGGAGCTTTGCAGGCAAGCCAGAGCTCAAAACCACCAGTTACGGAGCCTTGGGCGCGGCCCCTGCGGAGGAAGGCGACGGGGCAGCACTACCAGGACTTCACGTACTCAGGGCCCTCACCAGCACCCTTGGCGCTGCCGGGTATCTGTACACCCCAACGCTTGGCCGACGCCGGAACAAGCGCCAGTCGCAACCGGAACGTCCTCCGTTGGTATTGCTGGTAGACGACATCCACTACGTGGATCCGGCCTCGCTGGCTGTCCTGCTGCAGCTCATCCCCGGCTTCGGGGCAACGTTGGTGGCAACCGCGGACAGTCGCCGGCCCCTTCCGCCGGACCTCTACCAACTGTGGGAAGACGGCTTCCTGGAGCAGTATTTTCTTCCACCCTTTACTTTCTCGGAGGCACACGTGGTGTGCGAGGCCGTCCTGGGCGGCAGGGTCCAACGCCGCGCCAGCAGTCTTCTCGCTGCCATGAGCGGCTTCAACGTGGGCCTGCTTGGATTGGCAATCAACGATGCCCGCCACGCAGGGCTTCTTATGCGGAAGGACGGCTTCTGGACCATCGACGTCCGGGTCCATTGCCACTGGCCCGCTGTCGTTGCGCAGGTGCAGGCCGAAAACGCTGCCCGCCCACCTGAGGAACGGCATGCGCTGGAACTCATCGCGCTCGCAGAGCCCGTGGCGCTGGACGTCGTGGAACACCACTTCGGCCGGAAGGCAGTGGAGGACCTCCTGGACAACCACCACATCAGGTTGCTCCCCGGACGGCCACCGCTGGTCCGGACGAGTTCCTGGCTGCGTGGGGAGGGCACCCGCCTGTCTGTGCCGCGCCCCAGGAGCCTTGCACTCCGGCTGGGTGTTGAGGAGCCGCAACTTACGCGGGAATCGGCGCCCACCATGCTGCGCTGGATGAACTGGACCTTGGACTGCGGCCTCACACTCTCTGATGAGCTCCTCCTGGCTGCCGCCCCGGCCGCGGACAGGCCATCCACCGCAGAGCTTGCGCTGCGGGCCGCCGCAGCTGTGACAGAGCCCGGCCGGCAGGACGAGGCAAGGCTGCTCAGGGCACGGGCACTGGTGGCCGAAGGCCATATCGGCGAAGCGGCGCCGGAACTTCGGGAATTGGCAGCAAAGGCCGGGTCCGCCACCGTAAAGACCGATGCCGCGAACCGACTCGTGGCGCTGGAACTCCTGGGCGCTGTTTCCGATGAACCGGCAACTGGTGCTCCGGAGCAAGTGACCACAAGGGACACCGGGCTGGAGCAGGTGCCCCAAGGGGTGTCCGGGCTGGTGCTTGAAAACGTCCGGGAAGCCGAGCGCCTGCTGCAATCCGGAGCTGCCCCGGAGGCATTGGAGAGGTCCACAGCGGCAATGGCGGCCGTGGAAGCGGACGTGGGCTTGGAAATGTTCCGGCCAGGGGTGCTGCTACGGCATGTGGTGTGCCTGCGGAACAACCTTGCGTGGGGGCAGGTGGATTCGCTCCTGGAATGCCCTTCCGCGTTCGTGCTCCCTAAGTATTTGGCCGTGTGCCTGGAGGTGGCCCGCGGATACGCCGAACTCAGCCAAGGGCTCCCGCGTGCGGCGCGGGGAACCCTGGAACCGGTGCTTGCGGAACTGTCCGACGCCGGCCTGCCGCCGGTACTCGCCCTGGCCGCAGCCATGCTGGCCTACTCGGAGGCGCTCTGCGGCAACCCGGACCGTGCCATGGAACGGGTGAAGCAGAGCCTGGCCGCACTCTCACGCGTGTCCCGGGGGCCCGCGGACCTCTTGCCTGAGCTCAGCACCGTGTACTTGGCAGCGGCGCAGGACCAAGTGTCGGGCAAGCCAAGCCACTTGATGGCGCTGGCCGGACAACTTCACGCCCAAGGCAGTACGTTGATGGAAGCGGAGGCAGTGTCCCTCCTGACGCTCAACGCAAGCAGCGCCGCCGTCGACGATCTTGTGATCCAGCGCCGCCTGGCGGGGCTGGCTGCGGACATTCACGGCGCGGGCGGAGCAGCCCTGGGAACGTATGCCTCCGCACTGCTGGACAACGACCCCAAGACGCTCGAGTCGGCAGGGCGGAGCTTGTCCGCAGACCGGCAGTTTGCGCATGCAGCCATCTGCTATTCGCGGGCAGCCAGTGGATATGAAGCAAGAACCCGGAGCGCGGCGAGCCGGCGGGCCGCGGTACTCGTTGAGCGGCTGCGCGGTGCGTTCGACAGCGAAGCGGTTCCGCCGCTGGGCTGGGTGCCCGGGAGGGCAGGCGGCTGACGTGCTGTACGGCACACCTTCGGCACCGCACGCCAGGGGTCTCCGTGGGATAATGGGGAGTCCCTGAAGGATTTCCAAGGAGCGCCCCTTGACTGCCGTATCAACCCCCGCCTCTCTGCAGCGGTCCGTGCATGCCATGGACAACGCGGAGGTGTTGCGGATCCGGAACGACTTCCCGGTGCTGGACCAGCTGGTCAACGGCAAGCCCCTGATCTACCTCGATTCCGGCGCCACGTCGCAGAACCCGCTCAGCGTCATCGAGGCCGAGCAGGAGTACTACGAGCAACGCAATGCAGCCGTTCACCGCGGCGCGCACCACCTCGCCGTGGAAGCCACGGAGGTCTTCGAGGACGCACGCCAGACCGTCGCGGACTTCGTCGGCGCCCGGTACGAGGAAACCGTGTGGACCTCCAACGCCACCGAAGGCCTCAACCTGATCAGTTATGCCTTGTCCAACGCTGCTCTCTGGGCAGCGCAGGGGAGGGGCGGTTCGGCGTTGAAGGACCTGGCCATCGGACCGGGCGACGAGATCGTGGTCACCGAGATGGAACACCACGCCAACCTCATCCCCTGGCAGGAACTCGCCTTCAGGACAGGAGCCACGCTCAAGTTCATCCCCGTTACGGACGAAGGGACCCTGCGGCTCGACGCCGCCGCTGACATCGTGGGGGAGCGGACCAGGCTCCTGGCCTTCACCCATGCGTCGAACGTCCTGGGCACCATCAACCCGGTGGCGGAGTTGGTGGCCCTCGCCCGCCGGGTTGGAGCCCTGGTTGTGTTGGACGCGTGCCAGTCCGTGCCGCACATGGCAGTTGACGTCAAGGAACTGGACGTCGATTTCGCCGTGTTCTCGGGGCACAAAATGTTGGCGCCCACCGGGGTTGGCGTGCTTTACGGAAAGCAGGAACTCCTTGATGTCCTGCCGCCGTTCCTTACGGGCGGCTCCATGATCACCACTGTCACCATGGAGCGGGCGGAGTACCTGCCGGCACCCCAGCGGTTCGAGGCCGGCACCCAGCGCATCTCCCAGGCCGTGGCGCTCGCGGCCGCCGTGAACTACCTCACGGAGACCGGCATCGACCGCATCCATGCGTGGGAAGCAACGCTGGGACAGCGACTGGTAACGGGACTGGAGGGCATTGACGGCATCCGTGTCGTCGGTCCAGCCTCCGGGTCCGAGCGGATCGGTTTGGCGGCGTTTGACGTCGCCGGTGTCCACGCCCACGACGTCGGCCAGTTCCTGGACGACCGCGGCATCGCCGTTCGCGTCGGTCACCACTGCGCCCAACCTCTCCACCGCCGCTTGGGGCTGACGGCAACGACGCGAGCGAGTACTTACCTCTACAACACAACGGACGACGTCGACGCTTTCCTCGACGCTGTTTCCGGGGTCCGGGCCTACTTCCAGGCCTGACAAATGGCACAGGCCTTGTTGGCCGGAGCGCCGCCAATCCACGATTTCGCCAGAACAGGCATCAACCACCGAACAGGCAACAACCACTATGAGTCTTGACCAGCTGTACCAGCAGATCATCCTGGACCACTCCAAGCAGCGTCACGGCAGCGGCCTGGCAGAAACGGCCGCCCCCGCCGGGGCATCCACCGGCCAATCGCACCAATTGAACCCTGTGTGCGGGGACGAAGTGACCCTGCGGCTCGCCGTTGCGGACGGAACAGTCCAGCAGATCAGCTGGGACGGTGCCGGCTGCTCCATTTCCATGGCGTCGGCCTCGGTGCTCAGCGAACTGGGTGAGGGCATGTCAGTGGAGGAACTGCACGCAGTGATCGAGAACTTCCGCGAGGTCCTCCGGTCGCGTGGCAAAGTCCCGGCGGATCCGGAGATCCTGGGCGATGCCGCCGCGTTCGAAGGTGTCGCCCGGTACGCAGCGCGCGTGAAGTGCGCCATGATCTCCTGGGTTGCCGCGGAAGACGCCCTGAACCAGGCCACCGCCTAGCCCTTCCGAAGCACCCGCGCGTCAGGCGCGGGCAAAGACGTCAGGTACGCCGTCGCCGTCGTCGTCCCGTTCTTCCTCCGCCTGCACCTGGCGGTAGCGCCGGTTGCGGGCCCTCAGCACGACGGCGGCCAGCAGCGCCGCTATCAGGGAGCCTGCCAGGATGGCCACCTTGGCGTGGTCATTGTGTGCCGAACCGGTGCCGAAGCTCAGCTCGCCGATCAGTAGCGAGACGGTGAACCCGATGCCGGCCAGGAGGGCCAGCCCGAAGAGGTCGATCCAGGCAATGCTGGAGTCGAGGCTTGCCCGGGTGGTCTTGGTGACCAGGAACGTGGTGCCGAAGACGCCAACGGCCTTGCCCACCACCAACGCCGCCACAATGCCGACGGCCACGGGATCCGAGAGGGCTGCGCCCATGCCATCGAGTCCGCCCAAGGCCACGCCGGCTGAGAAGAACGCAAAGACAGGTACGGCAAACCCTGCCGAGAACGGGCGCAGGCGGTGTTCGAAGTGCTCTGCCAGGCCCTCGGAAGGCTCTCCCTTTTTGCCGCTTGCCAGGACGGGCACGGCGAAGCCCAGCAGCACCCCGGCCACGGTGGCGTGGATGCCGGAGGCGTGGACGAAGCCCCAGGTAGCCAAGGCGAGGGGGACGAGCAAGTACCAGCTGCGGATCCGTTTTTGGACCAGGAAGGTGAAGAGGGCGAGCGGAACCAAGGCCGCCAAAAGCATCAAGGGCTGGAGGCCCGTGGAGTAGAAGAAAGCGATAATGCCGATGGCGATGAGGTCGTCCACCACGGCGAGAGTCAGCAGGAAGACCCGCAGGGCAGCGGGCAGGTGCGTGTTGATGACGGCCAGCACGGCAAGGGCGAAGGCGATGTCAGTGGCCGTGGGAATGGCCCAGCCCTTGAGCGTTTCGGGGGATCCCATGTTGAACAGGACGAAGATCAACGCCGGAACCACGACGCCGCCGACGGCCGCGGCCACCGGGACCACTGCCCGGGCCGGTTTGCGGAGTTCGCCGGCAACGAATTCGCGCTTGAGCTCAAGGCCGGCGAGGAAGAAGAAGACCGCCAACAGGCCGTCCGAGGCCCAATGGCCAAGGCTGAGTTCAAGATGCAAGGGTTCGTAGCCGATCTTGACGTCGCGGAGCGCGAAGTAGCCATCTGCTGCGGGCGAGTTGGCCCAGATCAGGGCGACGACGGTGGCCGCCAGGAGGAGTGCGCCGCCCACGGTTTCCGTGCGGAGAATGGAGAGGATCCGGCGGTACTCGGGGTACGTGGAGCGGGAGAAGACTTTGCTGGAGCTGCTGGTATCGGGCGAAGGAGGGAGTTGCTGGGCCACGGGGGGCTCCTCACGGTGGGCGGGCATCACGAAGACATCGCCGACCAGACTTCCCGGCACACCATTGTCCATCTTACCCAACTGGGTAGCAGCACATGCTCCAATAGGGGCTCAGTGGAGCGTTTACTGCTACTCAGTTGGGTAAGGCGAGGGTCAGGCGACGAGGCCCGCAATCCCGATGGCCGCCGTCGCAAGGCCGAGCACCATGGAGATGGTGACCAGCACGACGTGGACCGTGAGGAACTTCGTGGCCTTGCCTGCGGCGTCGCGGGCGCGGGGGTCCTTCATGACACGCTTCAGGAACTGCGGCCACACAACCAGGGACCAGACACCGGCAACGATCAGGACGACCGCAAGGATCGCGGGGATCTCCACGCTAGTGGCTTTCGAGCCAGGCCTGGGCCTGCTGCGACTGGATGTTCAAGGCCTTGCCCACCATGGGCTCCGCGGCGTCGGCGATTTTGCCTCCGAGGAACGGGACCGAGGAGGACACGTTGCCTTCGAGCTCGATGCGGGTGTTGCTGCCATCGGCCACGAGGCGCTGAACGGCCGTGACGTCGAGGGGAGCACCCGAGATCTTGAGGGCGATGTTGCTGGCGCGCGAGCCGTCGGCGGCAGGGGCTTCCCACTGCTCGGTCTGGGTGACCTTCAGGGTTTCGCCAACGAACTTGCGGGCAATGTCCGGCAGCCGCGTGGTGGGGAGGGTACGGACGGTGGTGGTGGTGAAAGCACCGGCGGTGTCGCCGTCGATCGTGAACGATTCCAGGGAGCCGCCCACCAGTTCGCTCGTGTGACGCAGGAATTCCTCGTCGACAAATACGGCAGCTACGCGGTCAACGCTGTGCGGCAGGGTGGTGGATGCGCTCAGGGCCATGGGTCCTCCGTGGATGATGGTGGTGAAGCTTTTTAGCTCCCAACATCCTACGGGTTGTCCGTGGCCACCCCCGAACCCTGCTTCTGCTCAGCCTCCTGGAGGGTCATGGCCGCCGCCGAAATGTTGCGAGCCATCGACGGGAAGATGAACCCGTGGAACGGGTACACGCCCAACCAGTAGAGCCTTCCCGCCAAACCCCGGGGGAAGAAGATGGCTCGCTGCTTGTACAGGCTCCCGCCGCCGTCGGGCTCCACTGCCAGTTCCAGCCAGGCGCCGCCGGGTGCCCGCATCTCGGCGCGAAGGCGCAGCAGGTGTCCCCGCTCGATGGCCTCCACCCGCCACCAATCCACCACCTCGCCGGTATTCAGCGTCTTGGGGTGGCGCCGCCCCCGCAGCAACCCGGCACCGCCCTGCAACTTGTCCAGCCAGCCACGGATGCGCCAGGCCAAAGGCAGCGAGTACCAGCCGTTCTTGCCGCCGATGCCTTCGATGATGGTCCAGACGTGTTCGGGCTTGGCGTCGCTGTGGAAGGCCCGTTCGTCCAGGAACACTTTGTAGCCGGCCCAGTCGGGGTCGCTCGGAAGCGGATCGGCATCGATGCCGGCGTTGGCCCACGTGGTCTCCACCTGCACGTCCCGTTCCTTGCCGAGCGCCAAAGCGACGGCACGGCGGTAGGGCGTCAGGCCGCCGTCGGGCTGCGGGAAGTAATCGTCGACGTCGTGCTCCCTCGACACAGCGTCGTGCTGCAGTGACTGCACCAGAGGCAAGGACATGGACAGCGGAATGGGTGTCACTAGGGCAACCCACAGGCCGGCAAGCTTGGGTGCCGGGACGGGGAGCGCAATGACCAAGCGCCGGGGGAGTCCACGCTCCACGGCGTACTGGTTCATCATGTCCTTGTATTTCAGGACGTCCCGGGACCCGATGTCGAAGGAACGGTTCAGTTTCTCCGTGAGCGCCGCGGCAGCGACGAGATAATGGAGCACATCGCGGACGGCAATGGCTTCAACCCGATTGTTGACCCAACTGGGCGCCGGCATGACGGGCAAGGTTTCGGCCAGGTGGCGGATCATCTCGAACGAGGCCGACCCCGAACCGATCACTACACCGGCTTGGAAGACGATGGCGTCCACCGGCGACTCAAGGAACACCCTGCCCACGGTCTCGCGCGAACGCATGTGCGTGGACAGCTCGGTCTTCTCCGGGTGCAGCCCACCGAGGTACACGATCCTGTCCACCCCGGCCTCCGCTGCGGCTCCTGCCACGAGCCGGGCCATGGCTTCTTCCTTGGACTCGAACCCGCTGCCGGACGCCATGGAATGGACCAGGTAATACAGGACATCCACGCCGTTCAGGGCATCGGCGAGGCCTTCGGCGTCGGACAGGCCGTTCTCGATGATTTCGACGTCGTCATGCCAGGGAACATCGGCGATCTTCTGTGGCGTACGGACCAGCACTTTAACTCTGTGGCCGGCTTCGAGGAGCCGGGGGACCAGGCGGCCGCCGATGTATCCCGTGGCGCCGGTGACCAGCACTGTCTTGGTGTCCTGCGGGGTGTTGGAATGCGTAGCTTCCGAAGGCTGCAAAGGAACTCCTGGGGCTGGGGGTAGAGGTAGGCTGGAATGACCCGGCGTTCATCTGAATTTCCGGGCATTTGTGTTGCCTGCCCTTGGACCCACCCTAGGAGTTTCTGTCATGAGCCTCAACGGTCTGCGCCGCGCATTGGCGGAGGACAAGACGTTCGCGCGCGTCCGAACGGAGGCACAGCGGCCTTTCAGCGACCGCAACACCGACTACCAGATCAGCGCGCCCACGGGCATGCGCGCCGTCCTGCTGGCGGAAATGGCAGATGCCCTGGCTTCCCAGGACGGCACTCCCGTGGTTCTCGCCGTCACCGCAACAGGCCGCGAAGCCGAGGACCTCACAGCCGCGCTGGGCTCCTATCTTCCGGCGGACTCCATAGCGACCTTTCCCAGCTGGGAAACCCTCCCGCATGAGCGGCTGTCGCCGCGCTCGGACACCGTTGGCCGCAGGCTCTCCGTCCTGCGCCGCCTGACCCACCCTGAAACGTCGACGGCGGCCCCGTTGCGCGTGGTGGTGGCCCCGGTCCGCGCTGTGGTCCAGCCCATTGTTGCCGGTCTCGGCGACCTTGTTCCGGTGACACTGCAGGTGGGACAGGAACGCTCGTTCACGGAGGTCGTCCGCGCCCTGTCCGACGCCGCCTATGCCCGCGTTGACATGGTGACGCACCGTGGCGAATTCGCGGTCCGCGGCGGCATCCTTGACGTCTTTCCGCCCACCGAGGACCACCCGATCCGCGTGGAGTTCTTCGGTGATGAAGTGGACCAGATGCGTTGGTTCGCCGTCGCCGACCAGCGCTCGCTGTCCGCGCCCGGGATCCACCACCCCACGGAACTGCACGCCCCGCCGTGCCGGGAAATCCTGATCACGCCCTCCGTGATGTCCCGTGCCTCGAAGCTGAAGGCCGACATGCCTGCCGCAGCGGACATGCTGGAGAAGATCGCGGGCGGCATCGCTGTTGAGGGCATGGAATCGCTGGCTCCGGTGCTGGTGGATGCCATGGTCCCGTTCGTGGACCAGCTACCGGCAGGCTCGCTTTCCGTGGTCATCGAACCGGAGAAGGTGCGCACCCGTGCGCACGATCTCGCGGCGACCAACGAGGAGTTCCTCGAAGCTGCGTGGTCAACAGCGTCCGACGGCGGTGCGGCGCCCCTTGACCTGTCGTCCCAGGCTTCCACGGATCTGCATGCCGCCAGCTTCAAGTCCCTCACCGACACCCGCTCCGCCGCCCTTGCGCACAACGTTTCCTGGTGGTCCATCACCTCGCTCGCCTCGGACGAGGACCTGGTACTGGATATCGACGTCCTCAACATGCGGGCCCGTGAACCGCGTGGTTACCAGGGCGAAGTGGCCGAGATGCTGGAGTTCATCGGCTCCCGCGTCCGCGAACAGTGGCGTGTAGTGGTGGTAACCGATGGTCCCGGGCCCGCCCAACGCCTGGCCGAGCTGTTCCACGATGCCGACATTCCTTGTTCCCGCGTTGAGTCCCTGGACAAGGAACCCCAGGCCGGAATCATCGAGGTGACCACCGCCGCCGTCGGACGTGGTTTTGTCCTGGACGGCCTCAAACTGGGCCTGTTGACCGAAGCGGACTTGCTGGGTCGCGCCACGGCCAGCTCCACCAAGGACATGCGGCGCATGCCGTCCAAGCGTCGCAACGCCGTGGACCCGCTGCAGCTGCACGCCGGCGATTTCGTGGTGCATGAGCAGCACGGCATTGGCCGGTTCGTCGAGCTCATCCAGCGCAAGGTCACAGGTACGTCAGCCTCGGACGCCGGGCTGCGCGAGTATTTGGTCCTGGAGTACGCGCCGTCCAAGCGCGGCGCCCCGGGTGACCGGCTCTTCGTGCCCACAGACCAACTGGACCAGGTGACACGCTACGTCGGCGGGGACACCCCGGCATTGAGCAAGATGGGCGGCGCGGACTGGGCCAGCACCAAGTCCAAGGCGCGCAAGGCCGTCAAGGAAATCGCCGGCGAACTGATCCGGCTGTACTCCGCCCGCATGGCATCCCGAGGCCACGCCTTTGCCCCGGACACCCCCTGGCAGCGCGAACTCGAGGAGGCTTTCCCCTATGTGGAGACGCCCGACCAGTTGACCACCATCAACGAGGTCAAAGCGGACATGGAGCGGGAGATCCCCATGGACCGGCTCGTGTCCGGAGACGTGGGCTACGGCAAGACCGAGATCGCAGTCCGTGCAGCATTCAAGGCCGTCCAGGACGGCAAGCAAGTGGCTGTCCTGGTGCCCACCACGCTATTGGCCCAGCAGCACTACGAGACGTTCACGGAGCGCTTCTCCGGGTTCCCGCTGCGCGTGAAACCACTGTCCCGCTTCCAAAGCACCAAGGAAGCCAAGGAAACGGCCGACGGCGTCAAGAGCGGCGCCGTGGACGTGGTGATCGGCACGCACCGGCTCTTGTCCAAGGACTTTGAGTTCAAGGACCTGGGCCTGGTCATCGTGGACGAAGAGCAGCGCTTCGGAGTGGAGCACAAGGAAGCGCTCAAGAAGATGCGCACCAACGTGGACGTGCTGGCCATGAGCGCCACGCCGATTCCGCGAACCCTGGAAATGTCCCTCACCGGCATCCGGGAAACGTCCACCCTGGCCACGCCTCCGGAGGAACGGCACCCCGTCCTGACCTACGTGGGACCGTATACCAACAAGCAAACGTCGGCCGCCATCCGCCGCGAACTCATGCGCGAGGGACAGGTGTTCTTCGTCCACAACCGGGTTTCCTCGATTGAGCGCATCGCAGCGCAGATCCGCGAGCTGGTCCCGGAAGCGCGGGTGGAAGTAGCGCACGGGCAGATGTCCGAGAGCCGCCTTGAGAAAATCATCGTGGACTTCTGGGAGAAGCGCTTCGACGTACTGGTGTGCACCACCATCATCGAGACCGGCCTGGACATCTCCAACGCCAACACCCTGATTGTGGATGGCGCGGACAAGTACGGGCTTTCGCAGCTCCACCAGCTTCGTGGACGTGTTGGCCGTGGCCGCGAACGTGCCTACGCCTACTTCCTCTACCCGTCCGAGAAGCCGCTGGGCGAGGTAGCTCTGGAACGACTCAAGGCCGTGGCAGCCCACAACGAGCTGGGCGCCGGCATGCAGCTGGCCATGAAGGACCTCGAGATCCGTGGTGCGGGAAACCTGCTCGGCGGTGAGCAGTCCGGCCACATCCAGGGCGTGGGGTTCGACCTCTACATCAGGCTGGTTGGCGAGGCTGTTGCCGAGTACCGCGGCGAGGCCGAGGAGAAGGCTGCCGAGATGAAGATCGAGCTGCCCGTCAACGCCCATTTGCCCCACGACTATGTGCCCGGCGAAAGGCTGCGCCTGGAGGCGTACCGTAAGCTCGCCGCGGCGATTACCTATGAAGCCATCGACGAGGTCCTTGCTGAACTCGTGGACCGGTACGGTGAGCCGCCATTGCCCACCCAAAACCTCATTGCCGTGGCACGCTTCCGGGTGGGTGCCCGCGAAGCCGGCCTGTCCGACGTCGCACTTCAAGGCAACTTCATCCGTTTCTCGCCGGCGCAACTGCCCGAATCCAAAACCATGCGCCTGAACCGCATGTACCCGGGTTCGCAGGTCAAGCCTGCTTTGGACTCCGTGCTGATTCCCAAGCCCAAGACTGCCCGGATCGGTGGACGGGATCTCCAGGACGCCGAAATCCTGCAGTGGGCCAACAACGTCATCGAAGCAATCTTTACCGACGTCCCCGTGAAGGCTGGCTAGCCGAATGATGGGAGGACACCACGCCGCGTCAGGAGCCGCGGCGTGGATAGCTATTGCCTCGACCGGCCCGTACGCCTTGGGCTGGTACCCGCTGGATTCCACCGGCATCCTGATCGGAGCCATGGCGACGGCGGGAACAGCCTTGGTCTGCGACTGGGACCACCGGCACAGCACGATCGCGAATTCGCTGCCGCCGTTGTCGAACGCGATCGCCGTCGGAATCGAGAAGGCCAGCGGCGGGCACCGGCAGGGCACGCACTCCCTGCTGGGCGCCTCAGCCTTCGTGGTGCTCGCAGCCATGGCCGCACAGTTCCAGATGGTAACCCCGGTGGGCAAGCTTTCCGTGGGTGCAGGGCTGCTGTGCATGTTCATGATCAACCTTGCCGCCAAGGCCTTGAACCTGTTTCCCAAGTCCGGCTGGATCACCAACTGGCTTTTCGCCCTGGTGATGGCCGGACTGGTGACCTGGTTTGCGCCCGATCAGTGGGGATGGTTGCCGTTGTCCATGCTGACCGGTGTTGTGGTGCACATTGTAGGGGACATGATCACCGTGGGCGGAGTCCCACTTTTGTGGCCAATTGTCATCAAACCGCCAAAATTTCTCCGCAAATCCTTCATTAGTGGAATTTGGCGGGCAAACGGCGCCTTCTCCATTCCGCTGTTGGGGCGGGCTGGTTCGCGCCGTGAATGGCTGGTCCTTATTCCTGTCAGTGGATATGCCATGGTGGGCATGATTGCTTCGGCCTGGACGCTTGCCCAACAGCATTGGCCCGGAGTTCTGGCCGCTTTGGGCGGTGTTCTTCCCTTGCCTTAGGGGTGCAGCAGGCCTAGTATTACCGCACCTGCCGTGAGGCGTATGTAACATCGGTGGAATATTTGAAATGACCCTCTACAAGTAGTGGGTTGCTGCTAAAACTGCGTACTCCGCTGCCAGACCAAGAGCTACTCCCTGAGATTTCGAGTAGTGACTACTCGTGCCTTCCGAGTAGAACCCCTAATAGCTTGGACCTCAACGTCAAATTGTTTGACTAAATGGAGGTTCAGATGGATCTGCTCCACTCGCACAGTATCCATACAGGCAGCAGGGGGATTTTTCAAGCCCGGCAGGGGACCGATTCGCTTCGGCGTTCACACGTAGACCTTGAAGTGGTTATTCCTGCCTATAACGAGGCTGCCCGAATTCCCGGAACGCTCATGCAAGCAGTCGATTTCCTGGCCGGGCAGCCGTGGTCTTCCCGAATTGTGGTGGTGGACAACGGCAGCGTAGACGAAACGGGCGCAGTAGTCCGCAGGATATCCCGCGACAAAGGAAACGAAATTCCGATTTCCGTGGTGGGGTGTTCGCGCCGCGGCAAAGGGGCGGCAGTCAGCAGGGGCCTGCTCAGCGGAACGTCCAAGTACACGGGCTTCTTTGACGCTGACCTGGCGACACCGCTTGAAACACTGATCCCGACGATGGCCCACTTGGAAGAGGGCGCCTCCGCGGTCATTGCTTCCCGTCACGCGCCAGGTTCCACCTTTGTCCAACCTCAACAACTGGGACGCCGGGTAGGCGGAACAGCCTTTCGTGTGCTGACCAAATCGAAGGTTAAAGGCATTTGGGATACGCAGTGCGGCTTCAAGTTTTTCGAACGGGCCGCACTGACAGCAGCCATGGTCCAGTGCCGCACCACCGGTTTTGCTTTCGACGTTGAACTGCTCCTCCGGCTCCAGCACCAAGGGGCCCGGATTGTTGAATTACCCGTGGCCTGGACGGATGTGGCAGCGTCTACTTTCCGGCCGTTCAAAGACGGAATTTCCAGTTTTGCCTCAGTTCTCCAACTACAAAAGGCGATGCCGTGACCGAAACCTTGGTAAATGCCGACCTCCCGGCACAATTGGCCGGTCAACGGATCCTCGTCCTGAACTGGCGTGACATCAGGCACTCCCAGGCCGGTGGAGCCGAACAATACATGCACGAAATATCGCGTCGTTGGGTCGATTTCGGCGCCGAAGTGACGTGGTTCACCGGACGTGAAGATCATCAGCCCGCCGAGGACGTCATTGATGGCATCCGAGTGGTCCGTTCGGGCGGCCCCTTGTCCCTGTATGGCAAAGCAGCCCTCAGAATGCTGCGTACGCGCAACCGGTTCGACGCCGTTATTGATTGCCAAAACGGGATTCCGTTCTTTTCGCCACTGTTCCTGCCCCGGGAAATGCCCATCGTTCAATTGATTCACCATGTCCACCAGGAACAATTCCGCACCCGCTTTTCGGCTCCGATGGCCGCCGTGGGCCGCTTGCTCGAAAGTACAGGGGCCAAGGCAGTCTATGGACGACGGGCTATTGCCGCGGTATCGCCATCCACCCGGCTGGAGTTGCGCAAGCTCGGGTTCCCCGGTGCCATCCACGTGGTTCCGAACGGAACCATCGAAGTGCCCAAGACCGTTGGCCCCCGCGATCCCGAGCCGACCATCGCCGTCGTCAGTCGATTGGTACCGCACAAACGGCTGGACCTGCTGTTGGGCCAGTTTGCCATTGCCGCGGCAAGCGTACCCAAACTCCGCCTGGAAATAATGGGCGATGGTCCCGAGCGGCCGCGTTTGCAGCAACTGGCCATGGACCTGGGCCTCGATGACATCGTGACATTCCACGGTTACCAACCCAACCACGTCCGCAACAGCCTGCTGAACAGAGCCTGGCTCACCGTTTCGACGTCAGCCTCGGAGGGCTGGGGTTGCTCGGTGATTGAGGCGGCCGCGTGGGGTGTTCCGTGCCTGGCGCTGCGCGTCCCAGGCATCCGGGACTCGGTGGTTCACGGGAGCACGGGCTGGTTGGTGGACACGGCTGCCGAGTTCGGACCCGCCTTGGTGGCCGCCCTCGAGACACTCTCCGAACAGCGTGAGGCGGGCGGGATGTCGGCCAGGTGCCAGGACTGGGCACGCTGCTTCACCTGGGATCGCAGCGCAGCCCTGCTCGCCGGGGTGCTCATGGAAGAAGGAGCCTTGCGTCGCGGAGGCGTCGACGCCGGCGGTTCGTCATCGGACATGTCCACGCTGGTGCACTTTGACATGCCTGCCGGTGCCAACCTGGAAGCCATCCTTCGGCCAACCGACGAGGTCTCCGAAAACCAAGGGCGGGTGTCCGTGCTGATGAAGGGCCGGGACGAATTCGAGGCCTTCGCCATCATGAGGCGCATTGGAGTTGTATCAGCCGAACTCCGTGCCGTGGGCCGGAGCACGCTCCTGGCCGGTCCTGGAAGCACGTTTACACCTGCAGACGCCGTTGAGGGCATGTAGCGGACACCAGTCCATGGGGGAATTCGAGGGGGAAAAATGACTGACACTTTGCGCGCACTCGATACGAAGGCAGACGCCACTCCTGTGAACCTGCCGGAGCGGAAACGGGGACCAACCCCGGGCCGTGGGCCGAAAAGAGCATTGCCAACGGACAGCGGCGCCAGCGCCAAAGTAGCCGAAAACAGTGGCTTCCTTTCCGTAGCAGCTGGTTTGGTGGGGGTCATCAGCTACGCCTGCACACTGCTGATGGCCAACATGCTGGGCACGGCGGACTACACGCAGTTCGCGGCCGGGGCGATGCTTCTGGGTGTCGTAGGCATCGTCGCTTCCGCGCTCGTTCCCCTTCCCCTTTCCCACTTTGTGGCCGTCCACCCGGCAGGGTCGGTGGGGCGCAGGGACGGCATGGCCTTCTCGGTGTTCGTTTCCTTCATCGCGGGCATCGTTGCCGCGGTGACGACCGGCGCACTGACGCTGGCCTTCGCCACGCCGGCACTTGCTGCTGCTGTAGCGCTGGGTTCACTGGCCATCTTCCTGATGGCGGCGCCGTCGGGCTGGCTGCAGGGTGAGCTGCGATTCAAGTGGTACGCGCTGACAACCATCGGCGAAGTGCTCCTGAGGCTGGTGTTCAGCCTCCTGGTGGTGGTCCTTGCCTGGGGTGCTGTGGGCGCGATCCTTGGATTCGCGGTGGGTGCGCTGGCCCTGGTGGTTGTTCCTTGGTCCTTTTACCGGGACCTCCAGTGGCGCCCGGGTGTCCTGCGGCAACGTTGGCGGTGGGCTGAGACCACTGACATCGCGTCCGTCCTGTGCGTGGTGTCGGTTCTGGTTGGCGTGGATGTGGTGGTGGTGGCGTTCCTGGACGAAGGTTCCGCCGCCGCAGGATTTCAGGCGCTGGCTACTATTGCCAAGGGCCCGGTCTACGTTGCGGCGGGCACCGCGTTGGTGGCGTTTCCGCTGCTCCGCCGCCGCGGCGCCAATGTCCGCCAAGTACTCGCTGCCGCCTTCGCTTCCTTCAGTCAGCTCGCCGTGGTGGCGTTCACCATCATCGCCACCGCCCCCCATGTTTTTGCCGGTGTGATCATTCCGGAGAAATATCATGGCTCCCTGGAACTCCTGCCCTGGCTTGCGGCCGCCGGTTTGGGCTACGCAGTCCTCACTGTCCTGGCCACGATCCTGCTCGCGCTGCGGGCATACCGGCGCTGCCAAACCGGCTTGGCCTGCGCCTGCCTCCTTGTTGTGGCAGGGCTCTGGGTGGGGTGGCACCTTGCTGCGGTCAGTGGCCTGGCCATGGGCTCTGCGATCGGGGCTGTCCTTGCAGCGCTGGTGATGACACTCATTGCATGGCCGGTCCTCACTGACATTGGACCGGTGAAGGGCGCCGGACGCTTCATGGGCGGCGCTGCCGCCCTGCTGCTGGTCCTTGCCGTCGCCAGCCAACTTCAGCCCTTCGTGTGGCTGGTCCTTGCGACCATCAGCGGGCTGGCTGTGCTGGCCCATCAGCGCGGTTTGTTGCCGCGAACGCTGGGCATTGGATCCTTTCGACGGCGGTTCGGGGCGCGTTCCCGGACTGGCCGGCGGTCCGCGTCCCAGGAGCCTTTCAGCAGCGTGCTGGCAGCAACCATGGTCCGGGTGGTTTCCAGTCCGGCGGCAATCTTCGTTGCCGTGTCCGCTGCTGCCTTTGGGGTGCGGGCCTTTGGCCTGGAGCGCGGCTTTGAGATGTGGGTGGATGAGTTGCTCTACGTCCGTCTGGGCGAGTCGCTGACGACAGGCCAGGTTCCCACCTTGCCGGACGGCCCGTTCTTCCTGCACCCACCGGGCTTCTTCCTACTGGAGGCCGGAGCCATCAAGCTCTTTGGAATCTCCGGCGACATCGTGGAAGTAGTGCTGCAACTGCGCTGGCTCAACGCCGCCTTGGGAGCAGTCACCGTTGGCTTGGGATTCCTTCTGGTCAGAAGGCTTGCAAGCACGACGGCGGCATGGTTCACCGCGGTGGTCCTGGCCTTCGAACCCTTCATCCTGCGGAATAACAGCCATGCGTTCCTGGAGACGGCGGCGATGGCCTTCGTGCTCGCTGGCTTCCTCGTGCTGACTGGCCCGCGCCAGGCGGCGGGGAAGGTGCCCGGTATCCTGCGGCTGGTCGGGGCTGGACTCCTGTTGGGATACGCCGTCCTGTGCAAGGACTTCTTCGTCATCTGCACAGTTGGTCCCGTCGTAGTCGCCGTGATCTGGAAGCGGACCCTGCCATGGCGGCAGGCCGCCGTCGTGATTCCTGCAGCGGCCGTGCCGTACGCGACGTACCTGGCCGTGGCGGCTTCGCAAGCCCACCTGCCGGATTGGATCGATGCGAAGACCAGCGGCTTGCTGCGGGCATCGGGACTGGAAAAGAGTACGGGCTTCACCGCAGAAGGTTCACCGGACATCGTCACCAGGTTGGTCGAACAGAGCGGACACTTTGGCACCAGCTACCTCCTGCTGGCCCTGTGCCCCTTGGCCGGTGCGATGCTGTGCTTCAGCCACCGGGCAGACCGGCGACTGATTGGTCTTGCCGGCCTCGCTTTGGGCGCTGCCGGGGCTTACAGCGCCGCGTTTGGCACCTTCGAGGAACAGTACGGGTATGGCGTCATGATCGCCGGGGTACTGTGTTCGGTCCTTGTGGTGGTTGAGCTCCGGGAGAGGTGGGTGCGGGGACGGACGTTCCTGGCCGTCGCTAGCCTGTGCTTCGTGGCCTTGACCGTGGTACTGGGTGTACGGACCGCACTGACGGTGGACAACGGCTTTGTCCAGGTCAAGGAGTGGGTTAAAACCAACCTCCCGCAGGAGGCCCGGGTAAGTGTCACCAACAGCACGGGTGAGTTCGCTTTTGCCGACGATCCACGGTTTGGTGTTTGGCCGTCTGCGCCCCTGATGCAGGGAGCCGGGGCAAGTTACATCCTGACGCAGTCACACCCCACAAGCCAGGGCTATGGCTACGCGAGGCCCGAGATGCTGACATGGCTCAAGGAGCACGCAACACCCGTGTTCAGCGCCGAGGGACCCACCAACGGTGCCACCACGCTCTGGTTTGTGCCACCTGCCGAACTCAGCGCCGGAGCTGCCGACGGCACGGGCACGCCCTCCAAAACCTACGAGACGGAACGGTGAACCCATGAGAATCCTGCATCTGGGTTTTGAGGATCCCCGCATGCCCGGCGCCGGTGGGGGATCGGTGAGGACCCATGAGATCAATCGCCGCCTCGCAGCCGACGGGTTCCGGATCACCGTGCTGACGACACGCTATCCGGGGTGGCGGGAGCGGGTTCAAGACGGGGTGCACTATGTACCGATCGGCTTAGGGCAGGGCAGCACGCGTATGACCCGCCTGCTGGGGTATGTTGTCCGCCTGCCGTTCGAAGCCCGCAAACGTCGCGCCGCCGCCGACCTTGTGGTGGAGGACTTCTTCGCTCCGTTCTCCACCATGGCCGCCCCGCTGTGGACCAAAAGGCCCACCATTGGCGTGGTTCAGTGGCTGCACGCCCGTGAGAAAGCGCGGCAATACAGGCTTCCTTTGCACTGGTTGGAACGGTTCGGAGTCAGGCGTCATCGGCGGTGCATCGCCGTCTCGCAGGGAATTTCGGACCGGCTGACCGCCCTGAACCCGGACATCCACGTGGACGTGATCGGAAACGGCGTGGACCCTGCCGCCTGGAAACCTGTGCCAACGGTTGGCCAGGACATCCTTTGCCTTGGCCGGCTGGAGTTCACCGGCAAGGGCCTGGACCTGCTGCTGGCGGCCTGGGCAAAATGCTGCCGGCGAATCGACGGAAAGCTGTTGATTGCAGGGACCGGCCCGGACGAGGCGACACTGCGCGCAGCCATTGCGAACGCCGGACTTGCGGACCGTGTGGAGCTCCTTGGTTGGCTGTCCGGAGATGCCAAGTTCCAGGCCTTGAGCCGTGCACGACTGGTGGTGTGCCCGTCCCGGCAGGAGACCTTCGGCTTGGTGGCCATCGAAGCGCTGGCCACCGGCACGCCGGTCATCGCCTTCGATATTCCTTGCCTTCGGGAGATTGTCCCGAACGGTGCGGGCTGGCTGGTGGACGCGTTCGACGTCGGCGCCCTCGCCCGGGAGCTCGAGGCGCGGTACTCCCAATCCGGCCTGGAGTCCGTCGGTGCGCACGGCCGGGCCTTCGCGGCCGGCTACAACTGGGACCGTTTGGCAACGCTGCAGGGTGCGGCATACCGTGCCGCGATAGCTGATCCCGCTGCTTTTGAAGCCCAGGTTGAAGGCCCCGCGGCGCTACCGAACATCGTCCGTTAGGAAGGCACCGTCTTGCCCCAGCAATCCAGAATCGATCGATCCTTGTCAGGCGATGCGCCGTGGCTTTTCCTTTCGCCGCACCTGGACGACGCCGTCCTGTCCTGCGGTGCGCTGATGGAGGCCCAGGCCCAAGGCCGCGAAGTGATTGTGGCAACCTTGTTCACTGAAGCGTCGCCGGGGCCGCACACACGGGCCGCGAAGTCCTTCATGAACCAATGCGCGGTCAAGAATGCCGGGCATTTGTTTGCCGCCCGTCAAGCCGAAGACAGGGCAGTGTTGGAAGACATGGGCGTCCGATCGATCCACATGGGAGCCGTGGACGCTTTGTTCCGCCGACGCCGGGCCCTCCGGTTTGGCAGCAGTGCTTGGGACAGGCTTCTCCCGGAAATGACGCACCGATATCCCACGTACAGGTTCGACATCGCGCTGGGACGGATCGCGAGGGGAGACCAGGAGCTCATCGGCCAACTCCGCACCGATGTGGCTGGGTTGATGGGCCTGACCGGGGCCGAGCTGCTGTTCTGCCCTGTGGGAGTAGGGAAGCACGTGGACCACCTCATCACCCGGGAAGCCGGCATGGCCCATCCGGAGAACCTGGTGCTGTACTCGGATTTCCCTTACGACCTCGAGGCCGAACCGGATGCACGGCGCTTGGCACAACTGGGCTACGTCCCGTGGAGCTGGGATCAGGGCCTTGCCAATAAGCCGCCCAGGATCCGGCAATACGGCACCCAGGCGGATGCACTTTTTCCCACGGGCGAGGTTCCGGTAAAGGCGGAGACCTACTTCGTTCCGGCTTTTTGAGTAGCTTGACAGGCCGGCTGTGGTCAGCAACCTTCGCGGTTGTTCGACACAACATTGCCGGGAGCATCGCCAAGCTTCATGGCCCCGCTCTGGCAGAAGACGTTGTCCGTCACCGTGATGTTCCTCAGGTCCCCTTGGAAATCCAGCCACGGTCCTGGCGTATCAACGACGGAGTTGTTCTTGACCACGATGTCATGAACAGCGGCGTTGCCGTCGTAGTAGCCGATCTTGACGCCGTTGGGGGATTCCCAGAAGCGGTTGTTCTCCACCGTGATGTTGTAGATCTCGTGCTTTCCCACCGCCAACTGCATTCCAGAACCGTGCGATCCGCCGCGGACCTTGTTATTCCGGTAGGTGACGTCGTAGACCGAGGCTCCAATGGTTTGCGCCACGAGGCCGTCGTCGCCGTCGTCTCCCTGGCGTTGATCGACAGTGTTGCCTTCCACTATGCCGCCGTGTGAATCGGTGATGTGGATGCCGTCCAATTGATCGTATGTGCCGCTGCTGGTCACCAGCGTGTCATTGTTCCGGATGCAGAAGCTGCTGCTGGCGACCACCGCGATGGAGTAGGTAAAGGGGTTCCGGGTCCGGACATCTTCCACCAACGCATTGGTGGTGTGACGCACGTCCACCAGGTATTCAGTGAGCCGTTCCGAGGTGTTGCCGTCCAATTCCCCGCCGCTTTGATCTGCAGTGAGGTGGGAGATGGTGACGTTCTGCGCTCCGTTGGTGGTGATCAGCGGGTGCCCGCCGAAGGGTCCTTTGGTTTTCAGGAACCCCGGCCCCGCTTTCAGCACTGTGGCTTGCCCCGTACCCTTGAGGGCCACGTTGCTCTTGATGACCAGCGGACGCCCCAGCGTGAACGTTCCCTCAGGCAGTTCTACGATGCCGCCACCGTCCTTGGATGCGGCGTCGATGAGTTGCTGGAGGGACTTGGAGGTGTCCTCCGGGTCCAGGTAGCCGTTGACCGTGAACTTCTCGACGTGGGTGGCTTGGCTGCCCGGAGCGCTGCAGTAGGACGGGTTAGGGTCGACGGCGCCGGGTTTCGCCGCGACGACGGCCACGCCGAGGCCTGCCGCGGCCAATGCCACTACCAGCAAGGCAACCTTGGGGACCGCTGATTTCATGGCAACACCCTATCCTGCGCGGGTTTCCGGCGAGTTAAGCGGGTTAAAGCGGGTTAAAAGGAAACGGCCCAGGCAGCAGCCTGAACCGTTTCCCGACATGTGAAGGATTTAGCTTTCGCCCGCGGAATCAGAGCGGCCAAGAATGGTCTGCGGGATCCAGAAAGCCAGAGCGAACAGGCCCAGGCAGACGGCCATCGGCCACGGGTTCTCGAGGCTCAGGAAGGACAGCGAGTAGATGGCGCCCAGGAAGAGCACGAACATGACCACGAACAGCACAATGCTTGTGCCCAGGTTGTTCTCACGTTCAATGGGGGCGCTTGTTGCGTTCTTGGACATTCGTTCCTCCTCGGCCCCGCGGGGCTCAAAAATCTCTGGCGGTTGCGGAAGCCTCAGTAGGCAGATGAACCTTGTTCACCCTTGACGATGGCAATTCCGGAACTCGCTCCGATACGTGTTGCACCAGCAGCAATCATAGCCTGTGCATCGGCGAGGGAACGCACTCCACCGGAGGCCTTGACGCCCAAGTCCGGTCCAACGGTCTTGCGCATCAACGCAACGTCTTCTGCTGTGGCGCCGCCGCCGTTGAATCCGGTGGACGTCTTAACGAAGTCCGCCCCTGCCTCCACGGCTGCTTGGCACGCGATGACCTTCTGCTCATCGTTCAACATTGACGTCTCGATGATGACCTTCAGGATGGCGTCACCGGCGTGGACTGTCTCGGCCACGGCCTTGATGTCATCCACCAGCGCACCCTTGTCGTTGGCGCGGGCGGAGGCCATGTTGATGACCATGTCGATCTCGTCCGCTCCATCAAGCACAGCTCCGCGTGCTTCGAAGGACTTGACGTCGCTGGGCGTGGCACCCAGGGGGAAGCCGATCACCGAGCACGTCAGCACACCGGAACCTTTGAGGGCCTTGGTGACGGTTTTGACCCAGACCGGGTTCACGCACACTGATTTGAACTGGTATTCGATGGCTTCGGCGCACACCTTGAGGACGTCGGCCTCGCTGGCCTCCGGCTTCAACAGGGTGTGGTCGATGTAGGAGGCGATGTTCGCAGGGGCGACGGCTTGGTTGCTCATGGGATCCTTCCGTGCTGGGCGTGGCCGGCCCGGTGGCCGCAGGGTTGTCACTGCCCGTCAAAGGACCATCTTGCCACATGGCCTGAGGGCTTTTGGGGTTTGTCCACATAGGCAAAGTCAGGCCTGATGATGGTCCGGGATGGCTGGAAGAGTTGGGGTATGGAGCGGATTTGGAGAGGGCAGGCGGCCACTGCAGCGACTGCGGCGGTAGGGGATGTTTTGGCGGCCCTGCGTTCCGTCTACCTCGGCACCGCGAGCCGGGAGCTTATCGAGCAGATCCGCGGGCTGGAAGACCTGAAGTCCGCCATCGTGGGGTTGCAGGCCCGGGCCGCGGTGGCCTTTGACCTTGCCCAACGGCAGGAGCGGGCCGCGGCGGGTGTGCCCGCGTCCGAACGGGGCCACGGTGTTGGC
The DNA here is from genome assembly GCF_021109375.1 of Arthrobacter sp. AK01. NCBI lineage: Bacteria > Bacillati > Actinomycetota > Actinomycetes > Micrococcales > Micrococcaceae > Arthrobacter > Arthrobacter sp. AK01. The sequence goes on along the minus strand of NZ_JAJOHP010000005.1, from coordinate 25,792 downwards.
GCGCAGATCGCGTTGGCCCGGCGGGAATCCCCGAACCGGGGCTCACGACTCCTGGGCATGGCGAAGGCGCTGGTGACAGAGATGCCGCACACCATGGCAGCGCTGGAATCGGGCCAGTTGAATGAATGGCGGGCCACGCTGCTGGTCAAGGAAACAGCATGCCTGTCTGCGGAGGACCGCTGCGCCGTGGATGAGGAACTCTCCGCAGACACCGGCACGTTCGAGGGGAAGGGCGACCGGGCGATCATCGCCGCGGCGAAGGCAGCCGCCTACCGGCGTGATCCGCGTTCCGTTGCCCAACGCGCCGCCCACGCTTCCACCGAACGGACCGTGACCCTGCGCCCGGCGCCGGACGCCATGACCTACCTGACCGCCCTCCTGCCCGTGGCTCAAGGTGTGGCGGCGTACACCGCTCTGACCCGGGCTGCTGACTCTGCCCGTTCGGCCGGGGACCCCCGGATCCGGGGCCAGGTCATGGCAGACACTCTCGTCGAGCGCATCACCGGCAGGCGCGGCGGGATCAGCGGAATCGACCTGCAGCTCGTCATGACCGATCGAACCCTCGTTCAGGGCGACAGCGAACCTGCCCGGCTCCAGGGATACGGAGTTGTGCCTGCAGAATGGGCTAGGGCACTGGTTGGCGCCGGAAGCGGGGCGCTGTCCGAGCAGGCCCCGGCACCAAGGCAGGAGCCGGCGCCAACGCGGGACGACGAGCTAACCGTGTGGCTCCGCCGGCTCTACACCGCGCCGGCCGCAGGCGAACTCCTGAGCATGGACTCCAAAGCCCGGATCTTCCCCCAACGATTACGTCGCTTCATCGAAACCCGTGATGACACCTGCCGCACCCCCTATTGCGACGCGCCCATCCGGCATATCGATCACGTGGTCCCTTGGCATTCCGGCGGGACCACCACGCTGGCCAACGGGGCTGGACTCTGCGAGGCCTGCAACCACACCAAAGAAAACCCCGGCTGGAGCGCCAACACCATGCCCGGCGACAGACACACCCTGGAAATCACCACACCCACGGGACACAGCTACCGGTCGAAAGCCCCAGCCTTGCCGGGCTATAGACAGGGCTCTCGCACGTCCGCGGTGACAACTCCGGGGGTGATAGCGGAACCGTCGGCGACTCCAACAGGTTCGAGCATTACGCCCCCGGAGAGTTCACCGCAATCCCGCCGGGTTGGTCGTAGGGTGCGGTACCGGGACAAGTCGCCCGCGGTGGTTCGGTGAGGAAAGGGACTTCCAGCCGAGAAGGATCATGCTGCAAGGGGCGCTTGCAGATTCGCGAAGCCCGGCGCACCCAAGAGCATGCCCGAAGCGCACAGCATCGCCGAAGACTCGGCGGAGAGAAGCAAACCAAGGCGAAGGCCGTCGCAGGACGCGGCGTCGCCGATCGCCCAGATACCCGGAACGGAGGTGGCGAGGTCGCGCCCCACTGCAATGCCGCCGTCGGACGCTACCAGGAGGCCGGCGCTCCCGGCGAGATCGTTGCGTGCAGTGCGCTCCTCGGCGATGACTACGAGGTCTCCGTTCATGCTGCTGCCATCCTCGAAGAGGATGCCGGTTGCCGGGAGCGGGGAGCCAGCAGCAGACGCTACGACGGCGGCAGGGCGGAGGGTGGTGCGGACGGGACGGACCCCGCGTGCCCGCAGCACGGCCTCAGCCTGGCCAGCAGCAGGTCCGTTGCCTACGAGGATCCCCAAGGGGCGTCGGCCGACGATCCGGGTGACGTCCTTGACTGCTTCGCCGATGTTTGCGGCGTCGTCGATGGTGGAGTAGCTCAGGCTGGATTCGGCGCCCGCCACCGGGGGCAGGACCGGGGCGGAGCCTGTTGCGATGACCAGCTGGTCGTAAGCGAACTCCATGCCGTCCACAGTGGTGACAATCTTTGAGTCGGCGTCGATGAAGCTGGCCGGCTGGCCGAAGCGGACCGAGACCTGGGGGAGTTCAGCGAGTTCAAGCAGGGCGTCCGGGCACTCGTCACGGTTGCTGAGCACGGTGATGGTTCCGTCGAACGCGCGTCGCCGGGAGTCGGACCTTCCGGCAAGTCGCCGCACCAAAGCCTGGGCGGCGGGGCCTGCGCCTGCGATGACGATGTGGAGGGAAGGTGCGGACGGGGTGGCGGACATGTTTGGCCCTTTCGCTCATATGACCTGCTGTTGATCATCAGCGTATTGGGCCGGTTTTTCGCGGGTGTTTCCCCGCTGTTGCCATCTTTGGCGTATCCGTAGCGTGGTGTTTACCAGCCGGTAATAACGTGCGTCACATTCGGCCGCCCATGACCCTCAGTATCGGCGGAGCAGCTCGCGGAAACCGTTCCCAGCGAAGCCGGCCACTGCCCCCGCACGGTCCACGAGTCCGTGGGCGCCCACCGGTTCGAGGGAGGCCAGGAGCCCTGCAGCGTCGGCCAGGCTCATGCTGAGGTCGGCAACCAGCCCACCAACTTCCAGCCGGGCACGCCGCGTATCCGCCCAGGCATCCGGACCCGGGTCGTCACGCAAGGTGCGCGTCACGGCGACGCTTTGCCACCCGCCGTCGAGCCTTACCCGTGCACGGTACGTGACGTCGTCCCCCATGACCTCCACCCGGCCGCCTGCCAGGAACGCCCGCCCGAACCGTGGGTGCTCAAGGTATCCGGTGAGCTGAGGCGCTTCATCGCCGGGATCAGACGGAAGGACCACTGTGGCCTTGAGCGTCACGGGAGAACCGTCCAGGTCGCCGCGAAGGGTGTCGTTGAAGCGGACTCCCGGTGCCGGTTCAGTCATCGCAGTGCAGCTCGCATCCTTGGCCACTCCGGCGTCAGTCATTGATTCAAGGTAGGCGCGGGCATCCCGGTAACCCATCCCGATCAGGGTCTCGGCGTCGATCCTGCCCAAGTAGAACTCCGGGTCCAACGGAAGCGGGTGGCGTGGCCGGACCACATGCAGCACAAACTCGCGCCCGGCAGCTGCGGCAACCTCGAAATCCGCCAAGAGCGCCCCCATGGCGCTCATTTCGATCATGTGCACGTACTGTTCCAGCGGACCATCGCCCCAGTACGGCGTATTTCCAATGCACCAGACAAGCCATACTTCGTCGGCACCCCGCTGCAGGGCTTCGGCCACGTTGGCGTCCCGTACCCAGACCGCGTCGGTCCAAATCTTCCCGTCCCGTCGCAGGGGTGTCAGGAAGATGGGCAACGACATGCCCGCCGCCATGAGCCCGGCGTCAATGACCGTGGCGTCGAGTGCGTGGCAGCGCTTTTCGGTGAACTCCACTACGTTGAAGGAACCGTCGACGGCGCCCGGTTCAGCCGCGCGGGCGCGGATGGTTGCGTCGTTGATGCCCAGAGTCGGGAAGACTTTCCCGAGGATGCCGTCGGCATCGCCGATGGCAGGAAGTGACCACGGCCCCTTGAGATAGTCACCCACAGGCAATGCCGAGCCGAAGTCCTTGACGTCAACCCCCGACCAACGGTTGCACATCTCCTCAGGCGACACTCCTGAGAGCAGCATGCCGGCCGTGAGGATCCCGCCGGAGGTGCCGTCAATATGGTGGAATTCCAGGCCTTCCTCGGCGAGCGCTTTCACCACGCCGGCCTGCCAGGCCACCCGCATTCCGCCACCTGCGAGGACCAGCGAGCGTTTCACGGTGCGCTTCATCCTGCCAGCCCGGCGTTCGCTGGTGCCGCACTGATGCGACGCCAATAGATGAACAGGAGTATCGCCGTCGCGAGGTCGAAGAAGGCGACTAGCAGGGCCAGGGGTGAGAAGACGCCGTTGAGGACGCCGATGCCTACGGCTCCGAAGGCGCCGGTTTTCTGCAGGCCGGACCAGAGCACCACTTCCGGGGAAGGCACGGTGTTGAGCAGGGTGTGGAGGAGCAGTCCGCCGACCACGACCATGAACATGCCCACGGTGCCGAAGAGTTGGCGGGTTTCGGGGGTGGAGCCGGCGCCGATCAGTTGGAGGACCGGTCCGCCGAACGGAACCTGGATGGCACCGGTCAGCACCGTGATGATGGCAATGACTGCGAGGGCTGCTCGAAGTGGATCAGCGAGGGCCCAGGCGAGAGTGCCGGGAGGGTGCGGCCGGCGGGATCGGGCGGGGTGACCGGGCTGGTGCGCGGTCACGCGAACGACTCCAACAGCCGGCCGCGGTCCACCAGCAGCCACACCATGGCGGCCCAGGTGAGGGTGGATACGTAGAAGCGGATGTCGTTGAGCATCATCCAGCGTTCGAGCAGGGTGCGCAGTTCGGTATCGTCCGCGAAGTCGCCGCCACGGATCCGGACGTTGATGGGGATGATGATGCCTTGGCCCACCCAGGTCAGGACGATGATTCCCAGCAGGCAGATGATGGCGGGGATGACGCGGATGCTGCCCCATTCGGACCAGACGAGGATGCCGCCGGAGATGAACATGATGGGCACCACGATGGTGAAGAACTTGGTGGCCGCACGCGTGGGGATGCCGAAGTGCATGTCCACGTTGTCGCGGGCCAATGATTCCCATGTGGGGTAGAGGAAGAACTTGAGCACCCACATGGTGCCGACGTACATGGTGGCGCCGAAGAGGAAGTAGAGGGCGTTGATCAGGAGGAGCCAGTTCATTGGGCACCGCCCTGTACCCGGCTGCGGTCCGGCGGGGCCAGCCATTCCTGCCCTTGGCCCAAATCCACCACGCTGTCCATCATGTCCCCGCCGCGCAGCGCTGCGGCTTCGAGCTGGGTGGGGGCTGTGAGGAACCAGGCTTCGTAGTGGTCGTCCAGGACACCGTGGGCTTGGGGCAACCATGCGGTGAACACCGGTTTGCTTTCTACCTGCAGCTTTTTCAAGGGTTCGACGCCGGGCGCGTCACCGAGGATGAGCCGCGCCTTGGCTTGGGCTCCGAGGGCGATGTCCCCGGTGGCTTCGAAGTAGATGTCCGATTTCCAGAGCATGTTCCGGAAGACACAGTAGTTTGAGGCAGCGAGTTTGAGCGGCAGCTGGGTTGCGCTTGGCGCTGCCGGCCGTTCGATTTCGATGTAGCAGCCCAACTGGCCGTCCTTGTCGTACTGTGCGGAGACCGAGGAGTCCGTGACCACGAAGTCCAGGTTGGCTTGGTGTTTGGGCATTCCCCAGATCCCTTTGCCTCCCTTGACTGAGACTTCGGAGCTCACGGGCAGGTCCACCACGAACTGACCCAGTTTGAAGGTCTTTTGGAAGAGCAGCGGGAGGATCGGCGGGGCTGGGCGGCTGCCGTGGGTGATGGCGATGGCCAGGGAGTATTCGATGTACTTCCCGATGTCAGTGGATTTGTAGTTGACCACCGTCACCACCAACAAGCCTTTGCCGCCGAGACTGAACGGCCGCATCTCGGAACCCGGCAGCGCAGCGGCCGCGGCTTTCTTGTTGATGGGGAAGGCCGCCATCAGTACGGGCGAGTCATCGGAGTTGACCGGCATGACGTACTTGATCCCATCCGCGAAGGCATGCTGCCCGCGGAGCCGCTCCTGCCGCCGTGGAACCGGAGACGGGAGGAGTTTGAGCAAGGGTGTGGCCAGCTCGGTGAGGTTTTTCATGGTGTTGGCTCCTGGGCTGGGCTGATTGCTGGGGTTCCGTTGAGTTCGTTGACAATGACTGGGAAGGTGTCCTGCCAGGCGTGGTCGCCGAAGAAGACGTCCAAATGGCCGTAGCCGGGGATGAGGTGGAGTGAGTCCTTGCCGGGGCGGTGCTTTTGGAAGAACGCGAAGGTGCGTTGTTGGCTTTCGGGCAGGAAGCACAGGTTGTCCAGGCCGGCGATGAAAGCGAACCTCGCGTCGGTCTGGGGAGCCTCTGCGACGAAGTTGTCCGGCAGTTCCGGATGGTCGCCGGCAGCCACCATGTGCCCTGCTTTGATGCTGCGGCCCATTTCTTCGAAGAAGGTCACGGGTACCTCCGCGAACTCTCCGCTGAGCCACTGGTGGGTGGCGTCGTCGAGGTTTTCATGGGACCAGAGGGCCGGGCGGCCGCTGCCGTAGGTGAAGCTGACCATCTTGCAGACGGTGTTGTCGCATTCATGGTGCGTGGCTTTGACCAGGCCCCGGATGGCCCGGGTGAAGTACCCCTGCGACTTGTACCCCCACGCTGGTGACAAGTACGGAGTGAAGACCTTGACCACAGGGGTCAGGTAGTCGATCTTGAGCCGGGAGAACGCCGGAACCACCGGGTGCAGGGACACCGCATTGGACACGATGGTGTCCACTTGCGGCAGGAGTCCGGCCACGGCGGACATGGTGAATGATGTGGATCCCTGGCAGTGGATCACAGCCTTCATGGTCTCCGCGCCCGTCGCGTTCAGGACGTGCTCGACGGCGGCAGGATGGTCGTACACGGCAGCGTCGGCGAGCGTCCAGGACAGCGGATCGAGGTCGATGGAAGCCCGCCAGTTCAGCATCCACACATCCCAGCCGTCTTCGAGGAGGACGTCTACGATGGTGGTCTTGACCGGGGGCCGGAACAGCTCAGCCCTGACGCCTGAGCCGTGGACCAGTATCACGGGACCCTTTGTGGCTTCCGCCGGCGACGTGACGTGGACGAGGCTGAGCGGTGTGTTGTCCCGGGCACGGAGGGGGATGACCTCAGTCCTGTGCTCGGCACGGGTGATGATCATGGGGTGCTTCCCTTCTGTGTGATGGTGATGGTCCGTGCGATGGTGATGGGTTCTTCAAGAAGCCGCACGCCGGGCAGGCCGGTAACCGGAACCAGGCGCGCGCCGTCGTCGCTGCTTGCCAGCTGCCAATCGCGGCAGACTGTGTCCACCATGAGGGGGTAGACGGTGAGGTCGCCGTCGGGTGCGAGGTGGATGCGGAGGAAGCCTTTATGGTCCTCGATTGCCTGGCCGGACATCCTCCAGGAGGACACCTCTCCGCTGGGCGTCGCCAGGATGTACAGGGCAAAGGCCTCGCTGCCGAGCACCCAGCCACCCAGATGCACCAGCGCCAGGGCCAGGACCAGGATCACGAAGTCCGGCCAGCTTCCTGGCCAGGGAACCAGGATCACGACGGCGGCACTCACCGCGAGCGCTGACAGCTGGTACAGCGCGCCCCGGACAAAAACGACGATGCCTGCCTTGGCCACTCGGAGCCAGCGGGCAAGCGTGGAGGCGACGGCCAGCACCAGCGGAAGGGCAAGGACCAGGACGAGGACCAACAACCAGGTGTTGCCGCGGGTGAGGCTGCGCAGGCTGTCCACGAACGACTCGCCGCGGAAGGCGCTGAAGACGGTCCACAGAGTCAGGGCGGCCACCACGTGCACTATGCCGAGCGACAATCCGAAGCCGGGGTTGCGGATGGGGAGCCAGAACTGCGAGAAGGGGTTGGCCAGCTGCGGGCCGAGCAGGCGGGAATCTCCTTGGCCGGGAAAGGTGGTGGGTGTGCGGGTGAACGTTCGGGCTGCGGCTGTGGGCCCAGAGCCTGGCTGCCCCGTGCCCGTCAGCCCCGTGTGTGCGCCGTTGGAGGACTCACCGGGAGCCGCCGACGGGGCAGGAAGGACGATGTCCTCCGGCAGCCCGTGTGTATCCGAGAGGTAGGCGCCGCCCAACCCGCAGGTGATCATCTGGGTCTTGCCTGGATCCGGTGCCTGGTGCTGGCCGCGGGAGTGCTCTCCGGGGTGGGAGTCCTCGTAGCGGGCGTAATGGTGGAGGTCGCCGGTGAGCCACAGCCGGACGCTGGCACCGGTGGCTTCGAACATGCCGGTTTCAGGGTTGAAGCGCCGGCGCAGGTAGTCCTGTTCGAAGAAGTTTGCCTGGCGGAACTCACCTAGGCCCGGATCAGCGGCGTCAACCCAGAAGGGGGCGGCCACGCAGAGGATGATCGCGTCACCTGGCTGCAATTGAAGGGTGACGTTCCGGTAGAAGTAATCCAGCTGCGGCTCGTCGATGTACTGACCCAATTGACTGTCCAGGCCCAACAGCCACCAGCCGGGCGTGCCGCCGCGGCCCGGCCCGGGAGGGGCTCCGGTGAGCCGGACGGCAAAGTAGCTGCGCGTCTGGATGGTCCGCCAGCCCCCGATGCTCCGTTGCCTGGTGAAGATCCGGACGAAGGAGGTGAGGCCGTCGTACCAATCGTGGTTGCCGGGAAGCGCAAGCATGATGGGTACGGGATCCCGTCGGGGGTGGGCCGGAAATGCCGTCCGGTACGGGCCGGCCATCCGGTTCTCATAGGCCGCGGGGGAAGCCACAGGGTAGACCTCGTCCCCTCCCAGCACCAGGATCCTGCCGCGGGGGAGCTCATGTCCGTCCACGGTCAGGGTGTCCTGGGCCAGCAGGGATGCCACCGTGTACGTGGCATCGAAGCCGTCGCCGAGGTCGGCCGCGAAGTCGAGCCACATGTCCGCAGGTGCCGACCCGGCTGCACGCTCGTCCTGAAGCCCGGCAGGCGAGGGCAGGCCCCGGCTGCTGACCGGGGGCTGCGCCGGCTGGCCCTGGACGGGAAGGTTATCCAAGCGCAGGGGATCGGCGGGAAAGCTGCCCTCAAGCTCACGCTTATCGCCAAAATCGGCGAATACGGTGGCCGCCGCAACCTTCAGCGCAGTCCTGGCCAGCGACATGGGTGAGAGCCAACGAACCGCCGCCTGGGGTGTGAAACCCAGGACGGCGTGGTGTTTCGCGAGCTCCCAGCTTTTCATTGCTTCGGCTTGAAAGGGAACGGGATACGTTTGAGCCCCGCACCGTAGACCTGCCGGAGTTCGCCACCGAACAACTTCCCGAAGGCCACCAATCCTGCAACGGGGGCTGGGCCTTCGGCGCGGAACGTGGTGAGTTGCTTGGCGAAGTCGAGAGGCCTGATGTAAAGGATGCCGGCGCCCACGACGCCCTCATGGCCGGTGTCGTCTGAGGCCGGCAGCCCGGCCTCCGGTGGAACGTGCCCCTTGAGGATGGTCGCATACAGGGTGGTGGTGTCCGCCCAAAGGTCGAAGCCTGCCTCGTTGTGGATCAGTTTGTGCCCGGTGAACGTGAACGGCGTTCCGCCTGGGTCCCGCAGCCACAACCGGTACAGCATGCGCCTGGCTGGTGCGCCGTCGTCGGAGGTGTCCTCGACAAACAGGTTGAACCAGCCACGCTCCACCGGCATCCGGCCGCCGAAGTAGTCCGCCAAGACATAGCCCTCGGTCTTGGCAGGGTGGTTCGGGTCGGCAACGAACGCGTCAATGTCCTCGGCAACAATGGTTAGCTCGAACATGATCCGACGGCTTCGGTCCCGCCCCAGGCTCCGGCCCTTTTCCGGGTCGGTGATGCCGGGACTGAACCAACCGTGCATCTGTTCGGTGAACCGCACGGACGTTGCATCCTTGTTTTGAGCGCCAGGCACCCCCAGGCCGCGACTGCGCACCCCGGACCCTTCGGAGACGGCGCTCGCAGGCTGTTCCTCGGGCGCCGCCTTGCCTTTGGTAGCGTCCGGTGCCAGAGCGCGCGGAGCGGACGCACCGACGTCGACGACGGCGCCTGCCGCCTCGCGCTCAACGGTCGCCTTTCCGCTGGACTCGCCCGGGGCCTGCGCATCTGCGGGACTGATGCCTCTGTGGCCCGCCCTGTCCGCGTCCTCGACGATGTGGGCACACGTGCGTTCCGCGAACGCGGCGATGGTCAAGGACGGGTTGGCGCCCACCGGACCGGGCATAGCGGCTCCATCGACCACGTACAGCCCCGGGTACCCGAACACCTCGCCATAGGAATCGCAGACTGCCTCCCCGGGGTGCCGGCCGGACGGCGCGCCCCCGATCGGGTGGACGGTGATGACGCGCTTGGCCCACCACAGCGGGTTGTCAATGAAGTCGCCGTCGAGGTCTTTGGAAACCGACTCCATGGTTTCGCGGACGCGGCCGAAGTATTCCTTGGACGTGGCCATGGTCCAGGCGATGGCGAGCCTGCCGTCGCGAAGGGTCATCACGCCGTCGGGAATGTCCCTGCCCATGCCGAGCAAAGGCACCGAACTGGACGATAAACGGCCGTCACCCAGGGCTGCGGCGAGGTCGGCCGAGACGTTGGAACGGCCGGAGTCGAACAGCCTGTCCTTGAAGAGTTGCCCCGCGACCCTGGCGGTGCGTTTGATGGTGGTTCCCAACTGGGCGGTTTCGATGAGCCAGTTCATGAAGGCCGGATACCCGGCGTCCTCCACGTAGTAGCCGCGACCATCGCCGTCGTCGTCGTTCGAATCCGGAACCCTGATCGCTGTGGTGATCACCGGCCCTCGGCTGCCGGCCAGCGTTCGGACGCCGGGACGCGAGCCGTTGGCAGGGGGAGTCTTGGCGCCCATGATGAACGTCAAAAGGTCGCCGTTGCCGCTGAACCGGGTGCCCAAGGCGTCACTGAGTGCCGGGAGGGACCCGCGGTTGCGGAGCAGCAGGAAGTTGGTGCCGAACGTACCTGCGCCCAGGATGAGCCTGCGGCAATGGATGATGCGCTCTGTGAGGAGTTCGCCGTGGTGGTCCGGATTGTGCACAACGTACCGGACCTCGTAACCGCTGCCCGGCGTTCCGGAATCCAGCGGCCGGATGCCGCGGACATCATGGAAGGTGCGCACATCGGCGCCCTTGAATGCCGCGGCTGAGACGTAATTGTGGTCCAAGGTGTTCTTGGCGCCGGCGTTGCACCCGATGTCGCATTCACCGCTGAGCGTGCACGTCGTCCGCACAGTGTCGGGGCCATGGATGCTGCCGTAGCCGGGCAGGGGCAGCGCATGGTTGGTCCGCGGTTCCGCGGTCGGGCTGCTGGAGAACGTGATGGCAAGGGGCGGGCGGGTGATGGCCAGGCCCAGGTTCGCGGCCGATTTTTCCATGGCCACGGTTTTGGCCGTGTCCCTGTACGGGTAGGGGACAGGCTGGAGCATAGCCTCGGCGGCATCGTAGTAAGGTTCGAGATCTGCCCGGGTGAAGGGCCAGTTCTCGTACCCGCCGCCGGGAATGGGTGACTCGTTGACGAACCACTTTTCGTCTTTGCGCAGCAGCACGTTGGCGTAAATGAGTGAGCCGCCACCCAGCCCGCTGGACACCAGTCCCTCAGTGCCACGGAATGTCCAGGCGTCAAAGAGCCCGTACAGGCCGCGGTCCGGATCCCAGAAGTTCCTGCCCATCTCGGACGGCGAGCGCGCGAAGCTGCCGGGTGGGTAAGGTTTGCCGCGTTCCATGAGCACAACGGACTGCCCGGCTTCGGCCAGTCGAAGTGCGGCCACGGAACCGCCGAAGCCTGAACCAACCACCACTGCGTCGACTTTTTCGATGCCACTGCCCCGGTGGCGTGAAGGATCACTGGCGGGTTCGGTACCCGCATCCCCACTGTTCCCGGTCCCCAGACGACCCATGGCCGTTCCTCTCAGAGGAGAGCTGACTACATAGCTGCAGCTGACGGCGCCGGGCGTGGCCGGGCGATGCCTCCGCGGACTATGGGGCTTATGTTCCCACCGGGCAGGGGATCTGTAAATGAGGTGGAGTTATTGGGTAGTACTCGGGTTAAGCGAGGCGCCTGTAAACCATGTCAAAGTCGTGTTCCAGCGGTCCACCGGGGTAACTGCCCCGCTCCAAGCGCGCAGTGATGGTGGTGCCATCCTCGCTGAAGCGGCCAACAAAGCGCTGAGGCCAGTCCGGTCCATCCCGGAAAAGGGTCCACAGCTTGTCCTTGAGCGTCATGTCGTAGATCCGCGCTACGCCACGGGAGTCGAAATAGTGCTGCTGGAACGCACCGTCCGAGCCTGTGGCGCCGATGACGCTGACCGCGTTGGGGTACTCGGGGTGCTGGACCGTGGAGCGCTGAATGAGGAAGCCTCCACTCTCGAGCCACTCGAACGCCGTCCTACCGGAGATCTCCATGCCCGGAATGGACGTTTCCCACTCGCCGACCAGGATGTTCAGTTGCTCCAACGTGGGTTTTGGATCCCGAGCCATGGCTGCCCTCTCTTCGCGTCATCGCGCTGGTGAACAGGTTCAGCGTAGAGCCCGTCGGTTCCTCCGCCTAGGGTCCTGGCCCCAACTGTTTCCTGTACGGCCGGCATGGTGGGTGGCAGGATGGGCGCATGAGCCGAGTAACCTGCGATCTCACCGTGTCCCTGGACGGCTTTGTTGCCGGCCCCAACCAGTCCCTGGATCAGCCGCTGGGGGAGCGCGGCGAAAGCCTGCACCGCTGGCAGTTCGAAGAGCGTGAAGCCAACGCAGCCGAAGTGGCCGGGATCCTGGAGGCGGGCGCCTACATCATGGGCAGGAACATGTACGCAGGACCAGGGGCCGGCCCTTGGGACGCGGACTGGCGCGGGTGGTGGGGTGAGGAACCTCCTTACCATGCGCCCGTCTTCGTCCTGACCCATCATGAGCGGGAGCCCTTGGAGCTGCAGGGCGGCACGACGTTCCACTTTGTCACCAATGGTATTGAGGCTGCACTGGACCGTGCCCGGGAAGCTGCCGGCAGCAAGGACGTGGCCATCGCCGGCGGAGCGCAGACGGCCCGGCAGTTCCTCTCGGCGGGGCTGATGGACGAGTTGAGGCTCCACATCTCGCCGGTCATTCTCGACGGCGGCGAGCGGCTGCTGGATGGACTCGGGGACGTCCGCCTGGAGCCGGTGGACGTACGGGGGACCGGGCTCGTGACGCACGTACGGTACCGCGTGATTCGCTAGCCGGAGATTCGGTGACTGCAAGAATGGGCGCATGCCCCTCCACACCTACCCCATCCGACGGGTTGCTGAGGACCCTGCAAACGTTCTTGATCGCGGTCGCTGGCCGGCAGCGCTGCCGCCTGTTGCCCAGGTGCTTGATGAGGGCCTCGACCTGACCTCAGCAACCATCCTGATTGGCGAGAACGGGTCCGGCAAATCGACCCTGGTGGAAGCCATCGCCCTGGCTTACGGTCTGTCGCCGGAAGGCGGTTCCACCGGTGCACGGCACACCACCAGGTCCAGCGAATCCGTCCTCGCCGATCACCTGCAGCTTGTCCGGAATGCCGGTGCCAGCCGGCGGGGGTACTTCCTGCGGGCCGAAACCATGCACGGATTCTTCACGTACCTCGAGATGAACCCGAGCACATCCGGGGACATCCCATTCCACGACATGTCCCACGGCGAGTCATTCCTGGAATTGGCGCTGGACAGATTCAAGGGACACGGATTGTGGGTGCTCGATGAGCCCGAGTCGGCTTTGTCGTTCAGCGGTTGCCTCAGCCTTCTCAGTGTTCTGAAGGACCTGTTGTCCCACGGAGATTCCCAGGTCATCATGTCCACTCACTCACCTCTTCTGGCGGCCCTTCCGGGCGCCCGGATCCTGGAAGTCGGGCCTTGGGGCCTGCGGGCACGCGACTGGGAAGATCTTGATCTTGTTGCTAACTGGCGGTCATTCCTGGACGCACCTCAGAGGTATCTTCGGCACATCTGACGCCACCTCACGTGGCCAACGCGCCGGGAAAGTGACCGGAGAGGTTCGCGAATGGGCGGGGCTTGCCCGATGATGAGGTCTGGTCCGGTGATGGGTCCCGTCCGGTGATGGGTCCCGTCCGGTGAGCGGCGTAGCCTTGGCGGCATGGGGAAACTATTGACAGCAGCACCACGCCTTACATTGGCCTGCGGAGCCCTGATGCTGTTGGGAACGGGGTGCGCATCGCTCGGACAGCCGGCCGCCGGCCTGCCGTCTGCCAGCCTGCCGTCCGCCGGGAGCCCAACCCCGGAAATCCGACCGGAAGTTGTGCTGTGCCAAGGCAACGAAGTTTCGCGTCCGGCGCTGGACAATCCACGACCGGCCAGCGAGCTCGGCCCGGAGGCCGCCCCGGCTCTCGCCGGCCGTGGGGTCTCGGCTTTTGACCCGGTCACCTGGCTGATTGCGCAGGAGAGCAGCGATCGTGTGATGCTCATGAACAAACTCGCAGCTCCCCAGGATCACGGCTACGGCGATGTCCGCGACTACATGTACATCGTCATTTCCACCCACTCCATGGCATCGGAACCAGGTCAACCGGTATGGGCGGTCGTCGAGTCATCGACCTGCACGCCCACGCTGGACCTTGGCGAGCTGAGAGCCGGCGCAGTCACTCTTGATCCCTCGTTGCCGCCGGTCCCTGAGTCCGATCGCGTGGCTCTCCTCGTCACGGAGTTCGACTGCAACTCCGGGAAGAACGCCGAAGGCCGGATTGACGTCGTCAAGCTCGTCGAAACAGAGTCCACGGTCGAGGTCGTCCTGGGGGTGCAGCCCGCCGGGGCGCAGTGGGCCACCTGTCAGGGAAACCCGGCGACGCCCTTCGCTGTCGATCTCGAACGGCCGCTCGGGAACCGTACCATCCTGGACGCCGCCGTCCTGCCCGCGCGCGAGATCACAGCACCAGCCCGGCCGGGAACCGGCGGATAGCTCTATCTGCCTTCCCCGCCCCGGCGGGGACCAGCAGCCATGCCATCTCCGGCCCGCGATTTCACGGTTCCGCGGGTAGGTTTCGGGTGGAGATCGAACAATGTCCGCCAACCGCTGTACACTCAAGTATCGAACATATATTCGAATAAAGGTGTGTTGTGGGCGTGATCGTCGGCCCCCGCGTGATAGATGCGGGCTTTTCCCTGATGTCGGTACTGCTGGCTCCAATCCCGGTGGCGGCAGGGTATCCATCGCCTGCCCAGGACTACTTTGACGGCAGGATCGATCTCAATGAGCACCTGATCAAGGATGTCACCAGCACTTTCGTGGTGAGGGTGACGGGGCAATCCATGGAGGGTGCCGGGATCAGCGACGGGGACGAGTTGATCGTTAACCGGGCGCTGGAGCCCAAGGACGGGTCCGTCGTCGTGGCTGTCCTTGACGGTGAGTTGACCATCAAGAGGCTCCGCGTCACGCCCTCAGGGGTGATCCTCCAGGCGGACAATCCCAAGTACCCGGACATTCGCGTGCCGGCAATGTCTGAGCTGACCATCTGGGGCGTGGCAACCACGTGCCTGCATCACATCTAGCTGTCGCCGCCCCCGCTGATCCCCGAGTTGATCCGTTCTATCTTTGAGTGCACAAACGCGACATATGCACTTGAAGGATGGGTCTACTCCTCGATGGTGTCAGTCCGGGCCGGAACTGCTCGAAATCGCAGCCGTGACACTTCGGATGCTGGCCGAACCGACCCGCCTCAACCTTCTTTGGCAACTCGCCAAACCCCGGCTCATCCAGAAGACCATCAACCACGCCGACCACCAAGTCAGTGGCGAACCCGCCCACGACTAACCCAAGCGGTGTGATCAGCGGCAGGTTGATATCGAACTGGAGCTGATGTTGTGGGCGGAGTTCGGTCGCTGCTGCAACGCGGTTTCTTGTCGGCGGTCGGCGGTACAGTTGATGCATTCGAAGATATATTCGAATGCACGGGGTGTCCTGCGTGATGATTGCGGGCATGCGTGCTAGTGGCGAACGCAAGGAGAATGATGTCCAAGCCAGCTCTCATGCATCAAATGCAAGAGATTGCCCATGTGGATATCAACTGCTTCTATGCGTCGGCGGAGAGGGCCTTCAACCCCGCGCTGGAGGGCAAGCCATTGATTGTGTTGTCCAACAATGACGGTTGCGCCGTGACCAGGTCGCCGGAAGCCAAGAAGCTGGGCATTGGGCTGGGGGAGCCGTGGTTCAAGATCGCCCCACGGGCCAAGGAATGGGGGCTGATAGCGCTCTCCAGCAACTATGAACTGTACGGCGACATCAGCTCCCGGGTCATGGAGCTCCTGGCCCGCTACTCGGCATGGCAGGAGGTCTACTCCATTGACGAGGCGTTTCTCGGAGTCAGGGGACAACCACAGGACTTGCTGGAGCTGGGAAGCACCATCAAGGCAGCCTGCCAACGGCATGTGGGGGTTCCGGTCTGTGTCGGAATCGCCCGCACCAAGACCCTGGCCAAGCTCGCCAACAAATGGGCTAAGCACAATCCAGCCTTCCACGGCGTATGCCGCTGGGACTCGGTCCCCGAAGCCCAACGCGAAGCTCTCATGGCACGGCTGTCCGTCATTGAAATCTGGGGTGTGGCAACGCGGCTTACCAAGCGCCTGAACGCCCTGGGAATCTTCTCAATCCTGGACCTGGTCCACGCCGACCCGATTGCTTTGCGGGACAAGTTCTCGATTGTCATGATGCGAACCGTCCTGGAACTCCAAGGCACGCCCTGTATTCCCATGGAGGAAGAGAGAGTCGGCCGGGACCAACTGATCTTCTCCCGCTCGTTCTCCACACCGATT
The DNA here is from genome assembly GCF_021109375.1 of Arthrobacter sp. AK01. Lineage (NCBI taxonomy): Bacteria > Bacillati > Actinomycetota > Actinomycetes > Micrococcales > Micrococcaceae > Arthrobacter > Arthrobacter sp. AK01. The sequence continues at coordinate 9,620 of NZ_JAJOHP010000005.1, read as the reverse complement.
ACGACGACGGACCAGCTGCGGCAGGTGCTCAGCGTCTACGGTCAAATGGCCAGTGCCAGGCTGGCCAAGCACGATCTTCAGGCCAAGCTCCTAACAGCGTTTGCCGCGACGTCCGTCTACAACCCGAACGATAAGTCCTTTCCCACGGTCACCGTGAGGCTGCCCATGCCCACGTCGGACCCCGTGCTCCTCACCAAGGCCGCACACGCGCTGGTCCCCAAAATCCAGGAAGGCGTGAAGTATGCCAAAGCCGGAATCATGGTCACGGACCTCCGTCCCAGCGGCAACCAGAAACCGTTGGAGATCTTCGAGAACCGTCATGAGGAGCGCGGCATCGGCCCCCTGCTGGAGCAAGTCAGCAAGCGGTATGGCCGGGGCTCCATCGGCCTGGGCCACGCCGGCATTAAGGGCGGCCCGGACTGGTCCATGAAACGGGACATGCTCAGCCCCCGCTACACCACCAACTGGGACGAACTTCCCCTGGTGAAGGCGGCGTAGCGGGGCAGGGGACGAGGAAGCGGAGAGCCTACGCCCGCAGCCGGTAACCGCGCTTCACGACGGTCTCCACGAGCTTGCCATCCGGCAGCGAGGACCGCAGCCTGCTGACTGTCATGTCCAGGGCGTGCACGGAGCCACGCAGGTCCAACAGGTCCGAGAGCGCTTCCCTGGACAATACGGCTCCACCCGCGCCGAGCAGGGCCCGCAGCAGCAGGAGGGGGGCCGGTGCAAGGTCCACCACCTCACCGTTGATCCGCAGGCAGCGCCCACGCAGCTCGATCGTTGCGCTCTTGGTTTCCAAACGGCGCACGTGGTTCAGGGACAGGTGCTCCGTCACCAAGCGGATCAAGGCACCCATCCGGTAGCGGTCGGGGATAAGGGGCGTCAGCCCGGCGTCGACCAGTGGCTGTGCGGTGACCGGCCCCACCGCGGCAACAGTCACCGGCCCCTTAAGGGCTTCGATGAGCTGCCGGTAGAGGCCCATTTCGTGAGCGGTGCTCCACATGGCATCCACCGCGGGGGCGCTGGTGAACGTCAGTACATCGAGGTTCCCGCCCACCACGGCTTCGATCAGGCGCGGCAGTTTGTCCTCGCCGTCGGGCTTCACCCAGCGGTACGGGGTCACCGTCAGGACCGTGGCGCCGGACATGCGGAGCCGCTCCAGCTGGCGGACGTCGGTGTATCCGTGCAGCTGCACGGCCACGGTCTTGCCACGAACGCCTTCGGCCAGCAGCATGTCCACCAGCGTGGCCGTGGTTTCGTCACTGCTGATTCCGACGTCGGCAAGACCGGCAGCGCGCACGGCACCGCGGGCCTTGGGGCCACGGACGAACATGCGGCAAGCGGACAGGGTTTCCAGGAGTTGCTCGCCGATGCCGAACGAGTCCGCGGCCTCGCACCAGCGGCGCATTCCGTAAGCCGTGGTGGCGATACAAATGTCCGGCTTTGCCGCAATGATGGTGCGGGTGTCCTCGATGAGGACCATGTCTTCCTGCACAGGTGCGATCTTCAAAGCGGGGGCGTGCAACACGCTCGCACCGCGGCGCTCCAATGCCTCAATGAGGTCACGGGAACGGCGGTGCGAGGTGACGCCGATTCGGAAGCCATCCAGCGGCGCATCGGCCGCTTCGGATACTCCCGGAGCGGCGGTGGCGTCGTGGACTTCGAGGGCGCGTGCAACAGTCATGTGTTCTTACCTTCAGGCTTCAAGGAGCGAAGCCGCGAGGCGGCTCAGTTCAGCGGATGCTTCAGCATGATTGCGGTTGGCTTCAGCCACCCGGACCACCTCGCCGATGACCAGAACGGCCGGGTTGCTGCAGCCGGTGGCTGCAGTTTCGATCGTACCCAGATCAGCGATGGTGGTGCGCTGTCCCGGACGGTAGCCACGTTCAACGACGGCCATGGGCATGTCCGAATTCATCCCGGCCCGACGCAGGCCTGCCGCCAGCTGGGGAAGGGTGCCGATACCCATGAGGACCACGATCGTGCCGCCAAGGCCGGCAAGGTGGGTGTGCTCCTTCTCGGTCAACGGGGCGTGGCCGGACACCACGGTGAACATGTGGCTCACTTCGCGGTGTGTCACCGGGATCCCTGCCGCTGCAGGAACGGAGATGGCACTGGTGACACCGGAAATCACCCGTACCGGGACGCCGGCCGCAACACAGGCGGCCACTTCCTCGCCTCCGCGGCCGAACACGTATGGATCGCCGCCCTTGAGTCGGACCACGTTCTTGCCCAGCAGGGCAGCTTCCACCATGAGCTTCTCGATGTCACGCTGAGTCACCTTGTGGAGGCCAGGCTGCTTTCCGACATCCACCAGCTCGGCAGAGGTCAGGTCGGCCAGTTCCTGGTAGGGAGCCAGCCGGTCATAGAACACGACGTCGGCATCCCGCAAGGCGTCAACGGCACCAACAGTCAGCAGGTCCAGGGCCCCCGGGCCTCCGCCTACCAGGGTGACGTGGCCCTCAGCGCCCGGGGCGGGCTCGAACGCAACCGGGATTCCGGCGTCGCGGCAGCGTTCCACCAGCGGCAGCCAGCCGGCCCCGCCGTCGTCCACTACTGCCACCAGGAACGGGCGCTCGGGGAGCTGGCCGTCGCCGGGCACACCCTCCGGGGTGCTCAGCCGGTACACATGGGCACCGGCGCTCTGGTAGCGGCGGATTGCTTGGCGGGCGGACTTGTCCGATCCCGTGACGAGGACGTCACGGCCGGTGAGATCGATGGTGAGCTGCATGGGAGACCCCTAGTTTTCTGCGCCGACGGTTTCGCTGCGGACCGGGATGGTGGAGGCAATGAGCACACCGCCCTTTTCTTCGTTCGTGGCCGGACGGATCTGGCCCCGCTCAGGAACGAAGGAGATGGATTCGTCCTTCTGGTTGGGAGCGTTGACGAAGGAACGGAAACGGCGGAGGCGCTCCGGGTCCTTCAACGTCTCAGCCCACTCGTCCTCGTAGGTGTCGATGTGCTTGGCCATGGCTGCCTCAAGCTCTTCGGCGATGCCCAGGGAGTCGTTGACCACTACCTCCTCGACGTGCTTGATGCCGCCGTCAAGCTCCTCCTGCCAGCGAGCGGTGCGCTGCAGGCGGTCGGCGGTGCGGATGTAGTACATGAGGTAGCGGTCGATGTACTTCAGAAGGGTTTCGTCGTCCAGATCCTTGGCGAGCAGCTGGGCGTGGGCCGGGGTGGCGCCACCGTTACCGCCGACATACAGGTTCCAACCGTCCGCCGTAGCGATCACGCCAACATCCTTGCCGCGGGCTTCGGCACATTCGCGGGCGCAACCGGAGACACCCATCTTCAGCTTGTGCGGGCTGCGGAGGCCCCGGTAGCGGAGCTCCAGTGCGATGGCCATCGCCACGGAATCCTGGACACCGAAGCGGCACCACGTGGATCCAACGCAGGACTTCACCGTGCGCAGGCTCTTGCCGTACGCCTGTCCGGACTCGAAACCGGCATCCACCAGTTCCTTCCAGATGTCCGGGAGCTGCTCAAGGCGGGCACCGAACATATCGATGCGTTGTCCGCCCGTGATCTTGGTGTAGAGGTTGTACTTCCCGGCAACGGCCGCGATGACGCCCAAGCCCTTGGGCGTAATCTCGCCACCTGCGATGCGGGGGACCACCGAGTAGGTGCCGTCTTTCTGCATGTTCGCCAAAGCGCGGTCGTTGGTGTCCTGCAGCGAGCCACGTCCGGCATCCAGGACATAGGCGGAGTGCTGGCTGGCCAGGATGGAGGCAATGGTCGGCTTGCAGATATCGCAGCCCGCGCCGGTGCCGTACTTGGCCATGATCTCTTCGAAGGACGTCAGTTCCAGCACGCGGATGGCGTCGAAGAGTTCCTGGCGGGAGAGGCTGATGTGCTCGCAGAGTGCCTTGGAGACCTCGATGCCGGACTTCTTCAGCTCGCCTTCGAGGAGCTTCTTGAGCATGGGGACGCACGATCCACACTGGGTACCGGCCCTCGTGCAGCCCTTGAGTTCGCCGAGTTCCTGCACAGGAGCGTCGCCTTCGCAGGCGCCGCAACCGTTGATGGTGTCGCGGATGGTTCCGGCGGCCACATTGTTGCAGGAGCACAGGATGGCGTCATCGGGGAGCTCGGTCTCCGGGGCCTCGCCACCGCCGGCAGCGCTCAGATAGGCACCGGGTTCGGCGGAGAGCTCGCGGCCCAGGAGCGGGCGGAGGCTCATGTAGGGGGAAGCATCGCCGACGAAAATGCCGCCCAAGAGGGTCTTGGCATCATCGGTGGTGACGATCTTCTGGTAAACGCCGCGGGCGGGGTCGGCGTAAACGATTTCGAGGGAGTGCTCGGTCCGGGCGAAGGCGTCACCGAAGCTGGCAACATCAACGCCGGACAACTTGAGTTTGGTGGCAGTGTCAAAGCCCGGGAAGGTCGCTTCGCCACCGTGCAGGCGGTCGGCAACGATCTCGGCCATGGTGTTGGCGGGAGCCACGAGGCCCAAGCACATGCCCTCGAAGTTGGCCACCTCACCGATGGCCCAGATCCCGTCCACTTCGGTGGCACAGAAATCGTTGATGACCACACCGCCGCGCTGGCCCAAGCTGAAGAGCTGCTCTTCGCCTTCTGCCGCGCGGAAAAGGTCGTCGCGGGGTTTGACGCCGATAGCCACGATGACAAGGTCGGCGTCGATGGTGCGGCCGTCGGCCATGAGGACTCCGGTGACGTTGCCGTCGTCGTCCGTAACAACCTCCGAAGGGAAGACGCCACCGTGGACCTCGAAGCCCTTGGCTTCAATCAGCCGACCGAGGGCCTGGCCTGCGCCTTCGTCCAACTGGGTGTTCATGAGCCAAGGCGACCCGTTGATGACCACCGGAGTGGCACCGAGCTGCTCGGTACCGGCCGCGGACTCAAGCCCCAGCAGGCCGCCGCCGATGGTGACTGCGTTGACCTTGCGTCCCAGCTTCGCACTGAGCTCGGCGATGGCCTTGTTAATGGCCCAGACGTCTTCGAGCGTGCGGTAAACGTGGGTGTGCTCGGCGCCGGGAATGGGAAGCCGGGCTGCATCCGAACCCGAGGCAACCACCAGGTGGTCGTATTCGTACTTGTTGCCGGCGGCCGTGAGCACACTCTTGGCAACCGTGTGGATCTTGACGGCGCGCTCGCCGGTCTTGAGGGTCAGGGCCTCGTGGTCCCACATCGATGCCTCGCCCAGGGTGAGGTCCACGTCGGTTTCGGTGAGGGCCTTGCTCAGCGCCACTCGGTCATAAGGGAGGTGGGCCTCTTCGGTCAGCACCGTAACCTGCCAACCTTCAAGTCCCCGGTTGACCATGGCATCGGCGAAACGGTGGGCAGCGGGGCCGCCGCCGACGACGACGATGCGGCGCGGGTTCTCTGTACTTGAAGTGTGTCCGGTCACTGGTGGGCCTTTCGCAGATGTTGCAGACGGATCTCCGCAACTTGTGGTTCCAGCCTAGGGACGGGCAGTTTCGCTTCAGTTTCCCTTATGTTTCGTGATCTTAACTTCTGCATCACGAACGCATTTCCGGGGGCGTGAGGTCTCTTTTACGCGTTAGACACAAACGCGCACCCCTGTTGAAACACCCCCGCCCTAGCGTGGAGGAGTGGCCGCAAGCGTGGCCCGGTCCGGGGGAGTGACGGTGGAAATGCCAGCACCCGGACACAGTGAGAGGGGCTGAAATGACCGTAATTCTGGACCGTGCCGAGGACCTGACCACCACCGCCACGTGGCAGCGTGTTTGCCCGGTGGCAGAACTGGAAGTGGCCTGGGGCGAAGCGGCACTGATCGCCGGACGCCAGGTTGCCCTGTTCCGCACCGCGCCCACCGAGGTCTTCGCTGTGGCACAGCAGGATCCTGCAACGCTGGCCAACGTCATGGCCCGCGGCATCATCGGATCCCGAGGCAGCAGGCCGACCATCGCGTCGCCACTGCACAAGGAGGTCTACGACCTCGAAACCGGGGAGTGCTTCACCAACCCGGAACTTAAGCTCGCCGTCTTCGCCACCCGTTTGGTGGACGGTTTCATCGAAGTTGAAGTCTAGGACTCCTACAAACCCAATGCTTCGCGGACATCCCTGAGGACATCGTCCAGGGAGGCCCGCGCTGCTTGGCGTGCCTCGGGCAGTTCGGCCGCGGACTCAACGGCCTGGATGACTTCCAGGTAGCACTTGAGCTTGGGCTCCGTGCCACTGGGACGGATAATCACGCGGGTGAGGTCCCTGGTCACATACAGCAGGCCGTCCGTGGGCGGCAGGGCCTCGCTTCCTTCTGCCAAGTCGGTGAAGACCTCGACGGCGGAGCCTCCGAATGCTTCGGGCGGGTTGACCCGCAGGCGGTTCATCATGGCGTCGAGCAACCCGAGGTCTGCCACCCGGATGCTCAACTGGTCACTGGCGTGCAGCCCATGCACCAGGTACAGGTCATCAAGGGTGTCGAAGATGGTCCTGCCCTCAGCTTTGGCGGCGGCGGCCAATTCGGCGATCAGGACTGCTGCGGAAATGCCGTCCTTGTCGCGCACCAGTTCGGGCGCCACACAGTAACCCAGTGCTTCCTCGTACCCGTAGGTGAGGCCGGGAACCCGGGAAATCCATTTGAATCCCGTGAGCGTTTCCTCGTGCGCATACCCGGCTGCTGCCGCGATCCGTGAGAGAAGGCGTGAGGACACGATCGAGTTGGCGAAGACGCCGCCCCGGGACTCTTCGCCCGCACCGGCGGCCATGCGCGCTACGACATGTGCGCCCAGTAACGCACCCACTTCGTCCCCGCGCAACATCCGCCAAGCACCGGTGGCGGGATCCAAGGCTGCGACTGCGGCGCGGTCGGCGTCGGGATCATTGGCCAGAACGATGTCCGCATCCGAGTCCGCGGCAGCCGCGAGAGCCAGGTCAAGCGCGCCGGGTTCTTCCGGGTTGGGGAAGGCAACAGTGGGGAAGTCAGGGTCCGGGGCCGCCTGTTCAGCCACCAGGGTGACGTCCGTGAAACCTGCGGCATTAAGGACTGAGACGGCCGTTTCGCCACCCACACCGTGCATGGGAGTCAGGACGATCTTGAGGTCCCGGGCGGGAAAGTGTTCCCGATCTGCCAGGCCGGCCATGGCAGTTTCATACTCTGCGGTGATGGCGTCGGGCAGCACGGTCCAGCCGGCCGCGGCCAGCTGAATCGAGTCCAGCGCACCCACAGCCTCGATCTTCGCCGCGATTTTTGCATCGTAGGGGGCCACGATCTGGGAACCGCGCCCGCTCTCCGGCACAGCGTGCCGCCCCAGGTAGACCTTGTAGCCGTTGTCCTGCGGCGGGTTGTGGCTGGCTGTGACCATCACGCCGCCGTCGCACCCCAGTGACCTGACCGCGTAGGCGAGCAACGGCGTCGGGAGCGCCGCCGGCATGAGGAACGTCTCGATTCCTGCTGCGGTGAAGATTGCCACGGTTTCCTCGGCAAAGATGTCCGAGTTGTAGCGGGCATCAAAGCCGACGACGGCGCGTGGCTGGGTTCCCGGCGCAGCTGCAGCGACTGCTTCGGTGAGGAAAGCCGCCAAACCTGCCGCGGCTCGACGGACAACGACGCGGTTCATGCGGTTGGGACCGGGGCCCAGTGCTGCGCGGAGGCCGGCAGTGCCGAACTGCAGGGTGCCGTTGAAGCTGTCGCCCAGCTCCTGGGCTGCTCCCGCATCACCGCCACTGGCGAGTTCGGCGAGCTCCACGAGAGAGGCCGACGTCGCCGGATCCGGGTCTTGGGATGCCCATTCGCGGGCGTCGGTGAGCAGCTGTTCAAATGCGGCATCGCTGGATGTCATAGGGACAAAACTATCCTCAATGAGCCGCGAAGGGGCAACGAGGGGCAAGATCCCTTCCCCCAAGAGGGGTCTTAATGGGTGGGATCCCGCTCATCGGCGGCACTAAAGTGAGCGCGTTCGCACGGTGAAGTCCGTGTCGCCATCCAGGCTGAACCCTGAAGAACCCGTGTCGTCCCAGTCCGGGAAGAACGTGTCCGAAACAACCGCAGCTCCGTCTCCGGCGAAGACTTCCACAGAGGACGAATCCAAGAGGATGGTCAGATGGACCTTGTTCCCGGAGGATGGCAGGGCCACTTCGTGAAATGGGCTGAACTTTTCAGAGAAGTTGCCCGTTCCGGCCTTGGACCGGTCCACCCTGAGAGTGTGGTTCTCCTTGTTGTAGGAGATACGCAGGCCCGCATTGGCATCGGGCGATTGGCGGAGGATCAGTCCAGCTTCGCGGGCAGAGGTCAGTTCCATCTCGAGTTCGATCAGTTGGGCGCGGCCCGTGAAGTCCTCGCCGAGTGCCTGCGGTGAGGAGCCGATGGTGAGGTTTTTGCCTTTGACTTCACTGCCGGCGCGTTCAAGTGCCGTTCTTGCTGCGGAGGCGATGACGGACCGCAGTTCGAAACGGCGCTCTCCGCGAACCAAGGTGAGCTCGCGCGGAATCGCCATGGAACCTCGCCACGGAGTGGTGGGAACATGCTGGGCGTAGTCCCAGTTGCCCATCCAGCCAAGCAGCACGGGTTTGTCCCCGGGCGCGCCGGAGATGGAGTTGGCCGCGTAATAGTCGGCGCCATGGTCCAGCCACCGGGATTCGTTGAGTGGGGCATCCGGTGCGGCCGCGTTTTCGGCTGTGAAGCGGGTCCCGTCGAATTCACCGACGAAGTACTGCATGCCCGAGCCGCCAGCTATACCGCCGGGGTTGATGCTGAGCAGCATCACCCACTTCTTCGCGGTGGAACCTTCTACCTTCATCTGGAGAAGTTCGGGCACCTCCCAGAGCCCTCCTTGCGCTCCGACTCCCGAGAAATCACTCAAGTAATCCCACTGGAGCAGATCGGTGGACTTGAACATTTTGACCACTTGGGCGTCGGCCACCACGGTGGTCATCACCCAGTAACCGCCCGGCTCATACCAGGTGATTTTGGGATCGCGGAAGTTGTTGTTCGTGGGCGCGAGGTTCAGCACAGGGTTGCCCCGGTACTTCTGCCAAGTGGTCCCGTTATCCAAGCTGAAGGCGAGCGACTGTGCCTGCGCGCCCTGGGGGAGTGCACCGTTCTTCCCGTAAGCGCTGGTGTAGAGGGCCACCATCGGCGGATTCCCTGCCGATCCCAGTCCGGAAGCGTTGTTCGTGTCCATGACGATGCAGCCGGAGAAGATCTCTTCCTCGGGGCTGGCTTCCATGGCCACGGGACGCTGTTCCCAGTGCACCAGGTCTGTGCTGGTGGAGTGGCCCCAGGACATGTTGCCCCACGAGTTTCCGCGCGGGTTGTACTGGTAAAACGCGTGGTAGGTCCCGTTGTGGAAGACGAGGCCATTGGGGTCGTTGAGCCAGTTCTTTTCAGCTGTCAGGTGGGCAACGGGCCGCCAAGGATCCGAAGCGGTAGGTGCCGGACCCGTCGAGGTGGGGGACGGCGTCGGGCTGGCCGTGCAGGAAGCGGCAGAAAAGGCGACCACGACGGCGGCACTTGCGGCCAGTAAATGGCGGCGGGACAGGTGGGGGTTGGGATAAGTCATGGGGAAAATCCTGAAGGGGTTGGGGTGGGGGGGGGGGGGGGGCGGGTGGGGGGCCAACCCCCCCCCCCCGGGGGGGGGGCCGCGGGGGTTTGGTGGGGGGTGTTTTGGGGGGGGGGCCCGCCCGCGCGGGGGGGG